>DASYOJ010000148.1:0-7076 GCA_036007925.1 Candidatus Nanopelagicales bacterium | reverse complement strand
GCGTCGCAGCTTCGACAGGCTGGTCAATTTCACCGATGCGGTGGTGGCGATCGGCATCACCTTGCAACTTCTACCCCTGATCGACGTGGAAGGGCCCAAGCCGGGTCAGACCGTGTGGGACGTGCTTTCGGCGAACTCCGGTCAAATAACGGCCTTCGCGTTGTCTTTCGTGGTGGTCATCGCCATGTGGGCGACGCACAACCGCATTTTCAACGTCATGCGTCGGTACGACGGCACCATTTTTCTCCTCAATGTGATCTGGCTCGCCGGCATCGTTTTCCTGCCCTGGCCAACGTCGATGTACGGCCAGGCGGTGAACGATGAAGTGGTCGGCGCGGGCGGGGTTGGCTTGTTCTACTGGTGGACATTGGCAACGATCAGCGGCGTGGGTTCGCTTATCGCCTTGCATGCGTGGCGGCATCCGGAGTTGCTCGAGCCGGGTGCGCTTCAGCGACACGGCAAGCGCAGGAGCGCGAACCGGATAGCCGGAGCTGTCTTCTTCTCGGCTTTCCTGGCCATCGGGGTGGCCAGTGAGTTCGCCCCTGCTATCGCCCCCTATTTTGCCTTCGCGTTGTTCCCCATCAGTTCACTGGTGACGCGCTGGGGCGCCCGTAAAGACGCGACGAGAATGGAGAGCCCATGAGTGCATCGATCACATTGGTGACCGGCGGTAGCCGGGGAATCGGCGCCGCAACGGCTGCGAAACTCACCGCTTCGGGGCATCAGGTGGTGGTCGCATCACGTTCGGGTTCGGTTCCGGAGGGTGTGGCGGTGGCGGGGACGATCGCTATGGATGTCCGTAGCGCGGATTCGATCGAGGCAGGACTCGCGCGCGTCACCCAGGATCATGGCCCGATTGCGAACCTCGTTGCTAACGCGGGCGTGACACGGGACACCCTCTTGATGCGGATGAGCGATGAGGACATCGATGAGGTGCTGGCCACCAACCTCGCAGGCAGTATTCGGCTCGCTCGGGGAGTGCTGCGTGCGATGCTGCGCGCGAAATACGGTCGAATCGTTTTCGTGTCCTCGGTGGTGGGCATGCTCGGTAGCGCTGGCCAAGTCAACTACGCGGCGTCCAAGTCCGGCTTGATTGGGGCGGCGCGCTCGCTAGCGCGCGAAGTCGGGTCGCGGGGGATCACCGTCAATGTGGTCGCGCCAGGTTTCGTGGAGACGGACATGACGGCGGGTTTGGAGGAGGACCGGCGCTCGGAGATCCTCCAGGCCGTGCCCTTGGGTCGCTACGCTGCGCCCGGCGAGGTGGCTGCCACCATCGACTTTCTGATGGGTTCGGAGGCTGGCTACATCACCGGCGCCGTCGTCCCCGTAGACGGCGGTTTGGGAATGGGTCACTGACAACGTGGGTAGGGAGTGAGCGTGGGATTTCTCGAAGGACGCACCATATTGGTGACCGGAGTCCTCACTGATCAATCAATCGCCTTCCACATTGCGCGACTGGCGCAAGAGCAGGGCGCCGTTGTGGTCTTGACCAGCTTCGGTCGCACGATGTCCTTGACCAAGCGCTCGGCGGCCCGACTCGATCACGAAACGGCAATTGTCGAGTTGGATGTCACCGACGATGATCACCTATCAACACTCGCCGATCGCCTAGGCGAGCACACCGACCGTATCGATGGAGTTGTCCATTCGATCGGCTTCGCGCCCGAGGCTGCCCTAGGTGGCAACTTCCTCACGACCTCGTGGCCGGATGTGGCAACCGCCATGCAGGTATCGGCCTATTCCCTTGCGTCGCTCAGTGTTGCTTGTGCACCGTTGATGCCCGCCGGCAGCTCCGTTGTGGGTCTGGACTTCGATGCGACCGTCGCGTGGCCCACGTACGACTGGATGGGAGTGGCGAAGGCAGCCCTGGAGTCCACCGCGCGCTATCTCGCGCGCGACCTCGGCCCACGCGGGATCCGGGTGAACCTCGTTGCGGCGGGGCCTATTCGGACAATGGCCGCTAAGAGCATTCCTGGTTTTACTGACTTCGAGCAGGTGTGGAAAGACCGCGCTCCGTTGGGGTGGGATCTGGATGATCCCGAACCCGCCGCCCGGGCTGCGGTTGCGTTGCTGTCCGATTGGTTTCCGGCTACCACCGGTGAGATCGTGCATGTCGATGGGGGAGTCCACTCACAGGGGGCGTAACGATGCCTACGTTGGTGCTACTGCGGCACGCTAAGTCTGCGTATCCGTTGGGGGTCAGCGATCACGATCGTCCCTTGTCGGAGCGGGGTCGGCGAAATGCCAGCACGATCGCTGCACATCTTCGGGAACATTTGACCCCGGATCGGCCGTGGGAGGTAGCCGTTTCCACGGCCACCCGCACGCAGCAAACGTGGCAGATCGTTTCCGAGGGTTTGAACACTCATATCGAGGTGGCCCGCCAGTGGGATGACTCGTCGTTGTACCTCGCAGACGTCGAGCAGATCGTGGAGGTGGCCTCGTGCTTTCACGGCGAGGTAGGGATCATTGTGGGCCACAACCCAGGACTTGAGGATCTTGCGCTGTCTCTGGCATGCATCAAGCCTGACGTATCCGAGGCGATAGCAGCGAAGTTTCCAACGTCGGCATTCGCAGTGGTGAGCATTCCCGGTGCCGGCTGGGAAGGGTGGTTCTCCCGGGGTGCTCAGTGCACGGCGTTGATCACCTGTCGGTGATGCCGTCTCGGGCGTCAGCCAACTCGACTTCGTAGCGCGTAATACCCATCAGGTACAAGACAGAGTCAAGGAAGGGCACCGATACCGACGTATCCGCTGCTTGCCGGGCCACTGGCTTGGCGTTGAAGGCGATCCCCAAACCAGCGGCTTCGAGCATGTCGATGTCATTAGCTCCATCACCCACGGCGATCGTGCGCCGCCGAGGAATGCCGAAACGGACCGCGAGGTCTTCGAGTGCTTTGCGCTTTCCGGGGCGATCCATGATTTCCCCGACTACCTTTCCGGTCAACTGGCCATCCACGATTTCCAAGGTGTTCGCCCGCAATTCCGCCACGCCGAGTTGCTGGGCGATGGGTGCGATCACTTGGGTAAATCCCCCGGAGACCAACGCGATGCGGTAACCGAGTCGGTTGAGGGTGCGGCACAGCGTTCGGGCTCCCGGGGATAACTGGATGCGATCGCGAACGGTATCCAGGCTGCTTTCCGGCAGTCCTTGCAAGAGGGCTACCCGCTCGTGTAACGACTCGGAGAAGTCCAATTCCCCGGCCATGGCTCGTTCGGTGACCTGCGCGACGGCCTGCTGTTGGCCCGCTTCGGCTGCCAGCAAGTCGATGACCTCGTCTTGGATGACGGTGGAGTCGACATCCATAACAACCAAGTACTGCCCGCGTGTCTGCAAGCCGGTGTCCTGCACCGCGATATCGACACCGCGATCCGCCGAGATGGCTGCAAGAGGCCGGCGCAGTTCATCGGGATCGACCCCGCGGCCTTCGAAGGCGATAGCCGTCACCGGGTAGTGCGCGATTCGACGAATACGCTCGATGTTTCCCCCACCGCTGGCGATTTGGGTTGCGACGTCGGCAATCGGGCCGGGCGCGAGATCTGGTGCCATCATCGTGATGCGAAAACCATTGGCGGGCATGATCGAGGATTGGCTGACCTCGCTAGTTGGCACATCGATGGAGGCATCCATGGATAACGATCTCGCCAGGTCCTCTATGGCGCTCGTGAGTGCCGTGACCTGCCGTTCGGATACCTCTAGCGATGCCGCCAAGATGAGTCGATCGCGCATGACAATTTGATCAACATCGCGGACGGTCGATCCAAAATTGCTGCACGTGGTGAAAAGGTCCCGGGTGACACCCGGCCGGTCAGCGCCGCTGAGGGTGACCAGAACCGTCACAGCGTGGCTATCTGCAGCTGGTGGGTTGGTCCGCGGGTCATTCATGATGGGACAACGGTACTGAGCGAGTTGCGGTGAGTCAGAACACCTAGGGTTGGATCGTGCGGGTATTGCAGATGTCGGGTGTTGGTGTCCGACGCGGCAGCTCACACCTACTCGCGAATATCGATTGGTCGGTCGAGGAAGCCGAGAGATGGGCGGTTATCGGGCCCAACGGGGCGGGCAAGACGACTGCCTTGACCATTGCGGCCACTCGCATGTTCCCCACGGTGGGAAGTGTCGAAGTCTTGGGCGAAATGATGGGCCGGGTGGACATCGCTGATGTGCGCCCGCGTGTTGGCTTTGCTTCCAATGTTCTTCTGCGCGACATACCGATGCACGAGCGCGCTATCGACGTTGTCGTGACCGGTGCCTATGCGGTCACGGGACGATGGAAGGAGGAGTACCTCCACGAGGACATGGAGCGTGGTCAGGAGCTGCTGGCTGCGTGGGGCGCCAGTGGGTATCGCGACCGACCCTTCGCCTCGCTGTCCGAGGGGGAGCGCAAACGCGTTTTGATCGCCCGAGCCTTGATGAGTGATCCCGAACTCCTGCTCCTGGATGAGCCGGCCGCCGGACTCGACCTGGCCGGCCGGGAGGAACTGGTGGGTCTGCTTGCCGATTTTGCACAAGACCCGTACGCGCCGAGCCTGGTGTTGGTCACCCACCATGTTGAAGAGATCCCACCGGGAGTGACGCATGCTCTCGTGCTGGCCAAGGGACAGGTAGTGGCAGCCGGCCCTATTGAGGCGGCCATGAACGCTGACACCATGTCACGGGCCTACGGCCTTCCCATCGCGATCGAAGCCGTGGATGGGCGATGGACGGCTCGTGCATCCCGACGGGTGCGGTGATCTCCGGATGGCGGTAAGGCCTCGGTTCTTGTTCGCCGACCAACTCGGGCCGCACTTCGACCATGGCGGTCCGTTAGTACTCGCGGAGTCGAGGAACGTCTTCACTCGGCGGCGCTATCACCGACAAAAGGCTCACCTGATGCTCAGCGCGTTATGGCATCGGGCTGCAGCCGAGCCCGAGCGCATCGAACTCGTGCGTTCCACTACGTACCGACACGCGTTATCGACCATGCCAACTCACGCGATGGAGGCGGTGGCCGCTACCTCCCGCCCCGCACGGGCGCTGCAAGCAGAGCTCGGATTCGCGGAAGTGCTACCCGAAGCGGGGTGGTTCACCAGCGCCGGGGAGTTTGCAGCGTGGGTGGAAGCCCGCGGCGCTAAGCGCCTACTGATGGAGGACTGGTACCGAAGCGTGCGCCGATCGCACGGGGTTTTGATGGAAGACGGCAAACCGGAGGGTGATCGCTGGAACTTCGATGCCGACAACCGGCTGCCTCCGCCACGGGGTCAAACACACCTGCCGTTACCGGCCCCGTGGATTCCGCACGAAGACGACATCGATGAACAAGTGCGCGCCGAGCTGGATTCTTGGCAGACCAGTGGCATCGAGTTCCTCGGTCAGGACGGTCCGCGGCGCTTTGCCGTAACGCGACAGGAGGCGCTTGATGCGCTCGAGGACTTCATCACCAATCGCCTGACACTGTTCGGCCCGTACGAAGACGCCGTCTTGTCCCAGGATCCGTACATGGCTCATTCGCTGCTGTCCGTGCCCTTGAATATGGGACTGCTGCATCCCACCGAGGTAGTCGATCGAGCGGTACGCGAATGGCGTGAAGGTCGGGCGAGTTTGGCAAGTGTGGAGGGCTTTGTCCGTCAGATCATCGGCTGGCGTGAATACGTCTGGCATCTGTACTGGCATCTGGGCCCGGAATATGAGCAAAGCAACGCTTTAGATGCCCAAACCCAGCCCCCTGATTGGTTCTTGGAGGCGCGGTGGCCGGAGGTGGAAGCTGAGTGTTTGAAGAAGTCACTGCAGTACGTTGACGAAATCGGCTACGCCCATCACATCGTGCGACTGATGATCCTCAGCAATTGGGCAACGCAACGTGGGTATTCGCCTCACGTCGTCAGCGATTGGTTCCGTCGGGCTTTCGTGGACGGGTATCCGTGGGTGATGGCGGCGAATGTGATCGGTATGGGTCTTTATGCAGACGGAGGGCTGATGGCTACCAAGCCTTACGTCTCCGGCGGTGCCTACCTGAAGCGGATGACGGACTTTTGTGGAGAGTGCGCATACGATCCGAAGGTGCGCGTCGGGGAGCGAGCCTGCCCGTACTCGGCGGGTTATTGGGCCTTCTTGGACGGCAACCGCGAGACACTATCGGGAAATCATCGAATGGCTACCGTCTGGAAGTCTATGGACAAATTGTCGGACCTGGCCGAGTTGGTGGCACAAGAGACGGATCGAGGCACATCGGCACCGTGAGAGGTGCGGTGGCTGCGATGAGCAACGAGGAGGGCACGCGCGTGGGGAGAACGGTGCTGCGGTGGCTCCTCGCCGTCATCGGAGTATTGGTCATCATGGCGGGTACCACGGTGGTTGCGGCAGCTGTCTGGCTAGATCGCACGCTTGATGCCCGCGACTCATTAACTACCGACGTGCAGGTGATCGATGCTGCTCAGTGCCAGACAGTTCTGGTGGAAGTCGTGGATGCACGGGTGGATGCTCAGGACTGGGATCGTTTCGCACCGATCGCGCAGCGTGCTCAAGAGAGCATCTCGATCACGGCACTGGAGCCCCCCTCCTTCATCGCAGGCTACGCAGATGCGGCCGACGTTGAAGACCGACTGTTAGGCGCTCAGTTCTGTATTGCTCAAGTGGGGGAGAGCGGTTGGGAAACGCGCATCATCGCGATCAGTGCTGACGCACCGGATGTTTCCTTAGCAGGGCTCGAGGGTCTATGGGGTCGGGCAGCAGGCGGTGAGTCCGTCGTTATTCCGGTGCCGACTTCGGGCAGCACTGTTGTGGTGTCGGCTGATGGGGGATCCGCCTTAGGCGAAGTGGAGTTGGTGGGCCGCTACCAAATCGATGGTGCACGTGATGGTGCGCTTATCGGAATGATCGGTGGGGGAGTGGCCATCGTCATCGGGATTGCGCTCCTCATGACCAGTATCTTTCTGCTGCGCCCGCGTGGTCGACACGAGGAGACGTCGTCTGCATGAGTCAGCACGATCGGATCGTGACGATCCCAAACGCTTTGAGCCTCGCGCGTTTAGTCGGGATTCCTGTCTTCTTGTGGCTCGTTCTTGTTGAGCAAGCCGATATCTGGGCATTCGTAGTTC
>DASYOJ010000147.1:0-2265 GCA_036007925.1 Candidatus Nanopelagicales bacterium | reverse complement strand
TGGTCGCGATCTGTACCTGGAAACCTGGGAAACCGTCCTGGAGTTGCACCAACAAGGGCTCACGCGCAGCCCCGGGGTGTCCAACTTCCATCCCGAGCATCTGCGGCGGATCGTGCAGGCCACCGGTGTGACCCCGGTCATCAACCAGGTTGAGCTGCATCCCTGGCTCCCCCAGCGCGAGGTACGCGCGGTCGACGCGGATATGGGCATCGTGACCGAGGCGTGGTCTCCGCTGGCCTCCGGCGGACTTCTCGAGGACGCGACGCTCGCGGCCATCGGCGCCAAGTACGACAAGAGCGCCGCTCAGGTCATGATCCGCTGGCATCTGCAATTGGGAAATGTCGTGCTGCCGAAGTCCGTTACCCCGGCCCGTATCGAATCCAACATCGACGTTTTCGATTTCGAACTCGATGCAGACGACCTCATTGCGATCGAAGGCCTCGAAGATGTCTCGAAGCGGACCGGGCCAAACCCCGACACCTTCAACCAAGCCTGACCCACGCCACCTGGGGAGATTCGCCGGGTCAGGCGGCAGTGCGTGCGTCGAGGTTTTCTTGCGGCAACATGTCTCCGGCGGCTTCGCAACTGCGTTCGATGCGGGCCGCGGAGCTTTCGATCCGGTTCATCTGCTTGTTCTTGATGCCGTCGATGCCGTCCTTCGGCGGGACCCGGCCTAGGTTGCGCTGAATCCGATTCGCATTGATGAGCACCCGCTCGGGAAGTTCACCAGAGATGTATGCCTCTTCAGACGAAAGCACCATTTCATCCGTGAGTCCCTTGAGTTCGGCCAAGATGTCGCGCTTCTTTTTCTTCTTGGCGTCTTCCGCACCGGCCATCTCGCTCATCTTCAAGTCGAAGGCGAAGTACTTTTGACACGCGTCGATGACCTGGACGGCGTCCTGCACATCGGTATCAAGTGCCGCGGTGGGGGCATCCGTAACGGTGGGGTCTTCGCTCGCAGCATCGTCACCACCACCACAAGCCGCCAGCGTGAACGCCAAGGCGGTGGTGGCCACGATCGCTGTCCATGTCCGCGTACCTCGCATCAAGACCTCCCTGCAGCCGATTGGTCACGAAATCGTAACGTGCCGGACCCTGGTACGTCCCCTATCCGGCGATGTCGGTGCGCCGTCATGGTGCACTTTCGGCTTCCGGGGCCACCTGTTCTTCCTCGCGCCGGTCCCGGGGCAGCCCGAAACTGACGAGCAGACCGATGGTGACGAACCCGGCTGCCACGGCTGCGGTGACCTGGGCGGCGGAGGTGTAGGCGCTCTTGGCTTCTTGCGCCACTTGCGACATCCCTGGTCGTTGCTCGATTTCCACGATCGCCTGACCGGCTGTTCGATCCACTTGATCGACCAACTCGGCCTGTTGATCGGCACTCAGCGATCCGTCCCTTTCCAGATCGGCCGAGAAGATCCCTGCGAGCGAGCCGAAGAGAACGGTGCCCAAGATCGCCGCGCCCAGTGCTGAACCCACCTGACGGAAAGTCGAGGTCATGGCTGAGGCTCCACCACTGAGTTCGGGCGGAACATCGGCGAGCACCACGTTCGTCAACTGCGCGGACGCGAAACCAAGACCTAGCCCGTAGACGATCAACGCGATAACCAGCCACCACGGAGAGCGGTCGACCGAGAGCGTCAACCCGATGGAGGCGATCCCGGTGACTTCCAAAACCATGCCCAAGCGCACCGTCCGAGTGGGGCCCAGGGCTGCGGCCACATGCCGCGCGGCACCTCCGGAGATCAACGTGCCCACGGCCAACGTGGCAAGGATGACGCCCGTGGTGAGCGGATCTGTCCCGTGCACCGATTGCATCCACAGCGGTAACGCGAACAAGATGCCGAACTCCCCCAGGCTCACCACCATCGCCACGACGTTGCCGAACCCGTAGCGACGGATGCCGAACAGGCTCAAGTCCACCAAAGTGGTGCCACCCACCTTGATCAAGCGGCGCTCCCACAGCACGAAAGCGACAAGCAACACCAGGCCAGTGGTCAGGGCTATCGGGACAATCGAGAGGCCTCCGGTGGTGATCTGGATGGGCCCGACGGTGAAGTTCGATATGGCGCTCCACCAGCCGTAGGACTGCCCCTCGATGAGGCCGAAGATGATGAGTGCCAGGCCAAGTGCCGTGAGAACGATGCCAAGGGGGTCATACCCCTTGGCTTTGCGTCCGTAGTTCTCCGGAACGAAGCGGATCACCAAGAGCGCTGCGATGATCCCGATCGGGATGTTCACCAAGAACGCCCAGCGCCAACTGAA
>DASYOJ010000146.1:0-1965 GCA_036007925.1 Candidatus Nanopelagicales bacterium | reverse complement strand
CGTGACGCCTGCATCGGCATAGGCATGCAAGCGTTCGGCGATGCGTTCGGGTGGACCGATGAGGGCCGTCTTGTCAATGAACTCCAAGGGCACCGCCGCGGCCGCACCGCCATAGTCCTTGGCCATGTATTTGTCTTGGATCTCGGCGGCCTGTTCCTCGTAGCCCATCCGAGCCATGAGTTGGTTGTAGAAGTTCTTATCCCGCGAACCCATTCCCCCGACGTACAACGCCGCGTAGGCACGAATCGGGTCGGCGCATTCCTCCACCGTTGCTCCGGGCACCACCGGAACGGTCGGCACTACGTCAAAGCCGTCCATGGATTTTCCGGCCTTCGCACGTCCGTTCACCAGCGGGCGCATCAGCTCTGCGGCGTCTTCGGGGCTGAAGAAGATCGCCAGCCAGCCATCGGCTATCTCACCGCACAACTCGAGGTTCTTGGGCCCAATAGCGGCCAGGTAGATCGGCAACGATTCGCGGACCGGGTGCACGGTCAAGGTCAGTGCCTTGCCGGGGCCATCGGGAAGCGGCAGTTGCCAGAATTCACCCTCGTACTTGACTCGTTCGCGCCGCAGGGCCATGCGGACGATGTCGACATACTCGCGGGTACGAGCCAGGGGCTTGTCGAAACGCACGCCGTGCCAACCCTCGGACACTTGGGGGCCTGATACCCCCAGCCCTAATCTGAATCGCCCACCCGAGAGTGTGTCCAAGGTGGCGGCGGTCATGGCGCAGTTGGCCGGGGTCCGGCCGGGGATCTGAAAGATGGCCGAACCGATATCGATGTTCGTGGTCTGGGCGGCAATCCAGGACAGCACCGTGGCCGCATCGGAGCCATACGCCTCAGCCGCCCATGCCACCGAGTAGCCCAATCGGTCGGCCTCGCGTGCTACCTCGAGGTTGTCCGCATCGTTGCCGGCTCCCCAATACCCCAAATTGACGCCCAATTTCATCCCGCCACCCTAGGGCCAAAGCCTGGATTGAGCGGGTAACGCCAATAACGTTCACGCATGCAGCAACGACCATTGGGTAAGTCCGGTGTCTGGGTGGGGCGATTGGCCCTCGGCACGATGACCTGGGGCAAGCAAACCGACGAATACGAAGCCCGCGACCAGCTCGCGGCGTTTTTGGACGCCGGGGGGACCTTGATCGACACGGCGGACAGCTATGCCGCCGGGGCCTGCGAGGACCTCCTTGGCACTCTTATCCAAGAATTCGACTGTCGCGAAGACGTCGTTGTCGCTACCAAAGCCGTCCAGCGCCCGGGCACTGAGCGCCGTCTCGACGCTAGCCGGCGTCACTTACTCAATGCACTCGATGCATCCTTGAAGCGCCTCGATGTCGAATACATCGACCTGTGGCAGTTGCATCGGTGGGACTCCTGGACACCGCTAGAGGAAACGTTGGATGCACTCGATTATGCGGTCAGCAGTGGCAAGGTCCGGTACGCGGGCATCTCGAACTACAGCGGATGGCAGACCGCCCGCGCATGCACCCTGCAACACGTGAAAGGTACGGCTCCCATCATCACCACGCAGATGGAGTACTCACTTCTCGAGCGCGGGATCGAGCGGGAAATCGTCCCGGCTGCCCAGACTCTCGGAGTGGGGATCTTGCCGTGGTCGCCGCTCGGTCGGGGCGTGCTGACAGGCAAATATCGTCACTCGATCCCGATCGACTCGCGTGGCGGAAACCCCGAGACGAGCGGTTTCGTCGGTGCTTACAACAACGAACGCTCTCATCGCATCGTGGACGCGGTATGTACTGCCGCCGAAGGACTCGACGCAGCCCCGGGGGAAGTGGCGCTTGCCTGGCTACGGGATCGGCCCGGTGTCGTCGCACCCATTCTCGGCGCCCGCACCACCAACCAGTTGATCTCGGCCTTAGCGAGCGAGGAGCTGGAACTGCCGGAGGAGATCGTCACAGCGCTGGAAGATGTCTCCGAGCCACCCATGGGATATCCCGAA
>DASYOJ010000145.1:0-7421 GCA_036007925.1 Candidatus Nanopelagicales bacterium | reverse complement strand
TCGCCTTGCCATTCGCGACCGCTTCCTTCGCAGCCACGGTGTCTTTGCAGGTGATCGAGCACATCTGGGATCCGGTCACGTATGTGTGCGAACTCGCCCGGTGCACGAGCGGCCCGATCGCGTTGAGCACTCCGAACCGCCTGGTTCACTCCCCCGGCCTAGCAGCCCTTGCCAAACCGGAGAACCCGTTCCACGTGCGCGAGTTCGACGCCACTGAAATGCACGAACTACTGCAGCAATCCCACCCCACCCGCCGGGTCCACATGTTCGGCGTGCGGCACGGCCCGCGCATCCGCGCCTGGGAGGATGCAAACGGGCCGCTACCCGACGCTGTGTTAGCAGGTGACCCGAAGACGATGGAGTTCGCCGCCTTGGTCGATACCGAGGACTTCACCATCACACGGCTTGCTGATTCCCTTTCTTCCCTTGCCAACGACGACGTCCACGACCTGATCGCACTGTGGTGAGTGCACCGGTCGGCCGCTTGGCCATCGTGCTGCATTCGCACGTCCCCTGGCTCCTGGGTCACGGAGTGTGGCCGGTCGGCGAGGAGTGGCTCCGCCAAGCGTGGGCACACTCCTACGTACCCGTGCTTTCGCTACTGCGCGAACGCGCCGAACAGGGCCGCAGGGATCTTGTGACGCTGGGCATCACACCGGTCCTCGCGGCGCAATGGGATGAACCGTCGTCCGTTGCAGAACAAGAACGCTGGATTAATGACTGGCGCGAACGGGCCACTGGAAAAGGGTTGGAGGCGCACGCCCGCGGTGATTCCATCTCCGCTGCAGATGCCCACCGACACTTCCAACGAGCCCAGTGGACCCTGCAGGAATTCGCCGGCAACTGGCGAGCAGGAGGATCAGCAGCGTTACGCCCGCTCGTAGACGCTGGTGCAATCGAACTCTTGAGCGGTCCGGTGACGCACACTTTCACTCCCCATCTCCTCGAACCCGTCGCTGATCTCGCTATTCGCACCGGCCTCGCAGAAACCACTGTGCGCACCGGTTCCCGACCAAGCGGGATATGGGCACCGGAGTGTGCGTACTCGCCCGGGCTGGAGGATCACTACCAACGGCACGCGATCACCCACTTTCTCGTCGACGGGCCGACGCTGCTCGCCGCACAAGAGTCCGTCCATCGGCCGTACCAGGTGGGCAGTAGCAATGTCGTCGCCTTCGCCCGCGACCTCGAGCTCACCTATCGGGTGTGGTCACCACGAAGCGGCTACCCGGGAAATCGTTGGTATCAGGACTTCCACACCTACGACCACGAATGGGGCCTGCACTCCTTTCGCGTCACCCGTCAATCCAGTGACCGTAAGCAACCGTACGAACCTGCACGAGCTGCCCAGCAAGTGCGCATCGATGCCGAAGACTTCCTGAGGTCAGCTCAACAACGAATGATCGACAGCCCCGAAGAAGACCCTGTCGTGGTGGTCGCGTATGACACCGAACTCTTCGGGCACTGGTGGCACGAAGGCCCGTCGTTCCTCGCGGAGGTTCTCGATCAAGCTGCCTGCTACGGCATCGAGCTCACCACCCTCACGGCAAACCTCGAGCGCGCGCAGTCCAGGGCGCAGCTTTCCGCCGGGACTTGGGGTTCGGGAAAGGACGCACGGGTGTGGGAAAACGGCGAGGCTGGAGAACTGCGCGATCGCGGACGGGCTGCCCAGTACGCACTCGTGCGCTACATCCGCGAATTGCCCCCAGGCTGGCGCTCCTCGCGACATCGCACCGCGGACGCGATCACCACCGAATTGCTGCTCGCGCTTTCCAGCGACTGGGCCTTCATGATCACCAAAGATTCAGCGGCGGACTATGCCCGCTCCCGAGCCACCGAGCATTTCGTGCGATTCGGTGAACTACTGCGCGCAGCGCACCACGATCCGATGCTGCAGATCACCGATGACCGCTTGCCGTTCCTCGATGCCCGACGAATACCGACGTAGAGGGGCCGGTGCACTAATCCTCCCGCCGCATCCGCTCGGATGTAGCCTCACGGGCCTTGCGCGCCATGTCTTGCACATCTATGCGAGATTGCTCCGCCTGCGCCTCAGCTTCCTTGCGGTCCTTCACGACAACAGCGGGTGCACCTGCCGCTACGCAGAAGGATGGGATGGTCCCGCGCACCACTGCGTTAGCGCCGATCACGCTGCCTTCACCTATGACGCTTCCACGCAACACCGTGGCTTTGACACCTAGCCACACATCTGCACCGATGATGACCGGGCTCTTCACCAGCCCTTGGCGGCGCATCGTGATAGCGGTGGATTCCGTTCGATGATCGAAGTCCCCGATGTAGACCCAATCCGCCACGATGCATTCGGCTCCCATGGAGACTTCCAGGTGACAGTTGACGGTGTTCCCTTGGCCGAATACGCACTTGTCACCGATCGTTAACGTTCCCTCATGACAGCGCAACGTCGTGCCATCACCTAGGTGCACCCACCGGCCCAGGACTATCCGCCCCAGTCCCACGCGGCGCTCCAGGCTGACGTTCTTACCCAAGAAGACCGGCCCTTGCACAACAACATCCCGGTGCGTCACACGCATCCGAATAAAGCGCCCGTATCGAACGAGGTACCACCACGACCACGCGCGATTGCGCAGAATCCACCGCCAGGTCTGCAGTCCCCACCACCGCCAGGTCATGGTTGCTCGTGGAACAAGTTCCGCTCGCCAAGGACGGCCGGCAATGCCCATCGCTGATCGCCTCGCACCCGATCACTATCAGCTGTACGTACAGCCCTGTACTCAAGAACAGTGCGCTCGGCGATGGTCGGCCAGCCGTGCTGTGTTGCGACGAACTCATGCGCTCGTTCCACGCGGTCCAGCGACTCTGCTCGATGTGTCAGGGCTGCATGAACTGCGTCCGCCAACGAACTTGGATCCCCAGGTGAAAACCCGAAACCGTGTTGATCGTCAGCAAGGAATTCGCTGAGCCCTCCCGCGCGGGCGGCTACAACGGGAGTGCGCACCGCAGCGGCCTCCAGCGCCACAATCCCGAACGGTTCGTACAAAGACGGCACGACGGCCACGTCAGCAGCATCCACCAAGGCGCGCAATTCGACTTCAGGCAACCAACCGCGCACATGCACGCGCGATGCCACACGCTTACGACGTGCGAGGTCCATCAGCGGCTCAGCTTGCGAACCGCGACCGGCAATGACGCATTGCACAGTGGGAAAAGAACGACGTAACCGAGGAAGTGCCTCGATCAAAGTATGTGCACCCTTCTCCCACTCCAGTCGGCCGGTGTAGACGATCAAACAATTCCCGTAGCGCTCGCGAATCGCTTCACGTTGATGAACATCCACCAGCAAGGAAGAGACTTCGACCCCGTTGGGGATCACAACCGCATCCGGCATTTCGAAAAGGCGCTGCACCTCCCACCGCATGTGCTGACTGCACACAATCACTCGATCTGCACTGTGCGCCGACCACCCCTCGATGCTGTGTATGGAGCGGGACAGATCACCGGGTAGCCATCCTTGGTGACGGCCCGCCTCGGTGGCGTGGATGGTGTGCACCCAGGGGATACCCGAAGCAGCCCGGAGCATTGACGCCGCATGGGCGGTAAGCCAATCGTGCGCGTGCCAGATATCGACGTCCTCACGCAAATCCAGACCAGCGCGCACGAGCGCGGATGTCAGGCCGGCAACCCACCCCAAAAGGGCGTCGGCGGCAAATTCAACGTACGGAGCATCGCGGGGTATGCGAATAACCCGCACGCCCTCAATTGTCTCCTCGGTTGTTCCAGCCGTTGCATCGTCTACGTCGATACCTACATGCGAGAGCACGGTCACCTGGTGGCCAGCCCTGGCTTGCTCGCGAGCCACCGCATGCACATGCCGCCCCAAGCCGCCATAGACGACCGGCGGATACTCCCAGGACACGTGGCAGATGCGCACTACGGACGCACCCCACTGACGCAAACGTTGTAGAAGAGCCCACCGGGAACGATGCGTGACCACACCATCCGGTCCACGGAATTCAGCCGCTGCCATGTTCGGTAGGCAAAACTGGCCCAACCCCACCCCAAAGCACTCGCCGGGACAGCAGCCTCGAAAGTGCGAACCGGCCAACCGAACCAGGCGGCTGTCAGTTCCTCCGTGTTCAGGTGAATATCCACGGCCCCGGCGCGCATGCATGCAGCGGCAAGTCGCTCGGGTTCAAAGGTGTGCAGGTCGACCACTGCTTCGAGGGCGGCTTCGCGTGATGATGCGTCGAGCTCTGCAGCACTGCGCGCCCAGCGATCTCGCACCTTGGGCAGCGAGGTGATCGTTCTCGTCGCCTTCCAGGTCACGCGTGAAAGCGTGCGCGCCACCACGTCGCCCCGGCGTGTGGGTTCGCCGCAGATCACAAACCTTCCCCCAGGAACAAGTACCCGTACGATTTCTCGCAACGCCTTGTCCACATCAGGGATGTGATGCAAGAAGGCGTGCCCAACCACCAGATCAAAGGACCCGTCTTCGAACGGCAGCGCCTCAACATCAGCCACCTGTCCCGTCACATCCAGACCCAAATGCTGCCCGTTAGCAACCGACGTCCGCACCATTCCACTGGATATGTCGGTCAGCACGCCAGTTTTGGCGACCCCCGATTGCATCAAGTTCAGCAGGAAGAAGCCCGTACCGCTGCCAATTTCCAATGCCCGTTCCACGGGAGCGTGCTCCGCATCGTTAATCGTTCGGTCGAACAGTTCCCGTGCGTAGGTGATGCATCGTTCGTCGTACGAGATGCTCCACTTGTCGTCGTAAGTACCAGCTTCCCAGTCGTGGTAGACAACATTCGCGAGTTTGGGGTCCTGCCACGCAGCAGCGATCCGCTCCTCATCCATCACGTCGTTCGATACCTCAACGACCAGTGAATTCGGCCTGACCTGGGCCGTTATCGAGGAAAGAGCGCATGCCGATCCGCTGATCCTCCGTAGCGAACAGTGCCGCGAAGTGCGCGCGCTCTATCTCCAACCCGGTTTCCAAGTCAACATCTAGTCCGTAATCGATCGCCGCCTTCGCCGCGCGTAGAGCCAATCGCGGTCCCGCCGCCAACGCGCGGGCCCACTGCAAGGCCGATTCATAGACCTCGTCCGGTGGCACCACCTTGTCCACCAAACCAATCGATTCGGCGTCCGATGCACTGACGAATCGGCCGGAGAAAACCAGGTCCTTGGCTCGCGCCGGACCGATGAGTCGAGCAAGCCGCTGGGTGCCACCGGCTCCGGGGATGATCCCCAGGGCGATTTCCGGTTGGCCGACTTTGGCGTTATCCCCCGCAACCCGAAAATCGCAGCACATCGCCAACTCCAAACCACCACCAAGGGCGTAACCGGTGATCGCCGCGATGGTCGGGTGCGGAATCTGGGCCACGGCGGCGAATGAGCGTCGAAGCTCCTGCGAAGCCTGCGCCATATCCGCATAGCCCATCGTGGACATCTCAGCGATGTCGGCTCCGGCGGCGAACACCTTCGGCCCACCGTAAATCACGCTGGCACCAACGGACGCGTCGCGCGAGATCGCTTCGGCTGCTTCCCGGATCTCGTGCTGGATACGCGCATCAAGCGCATTCATCGGCGGTCGTTCTAGGCGGATCGTGGCGACCCCATCTTCGACACTGACTTGCACGAACTCCGACACGCGCTCTCCCTTCGCCTCAAGCCCTGATCGCGAGCGTAGCCCTCGCAGGAGCCGCAAGTGGTTCCTATGCGCGCGGTACGGTCCATTCGTGCGCGATGAAGCCGGTCCAAAGATCGCCTCGCCAGCATGGAGTCCATGGGGTTGGGATCCCCTCGGTGTTCAGGTCGAGGGCAAGGACACCATCAACGCCGCCCTGTGGGCCGAAGGCGCACACCGCGTCGAACTGTGCATCTTCGATGCCGCCGGCGAGCACCGGATCGACCTGCCCGATCAGTTGCACCACGTTTTCCACGGCCGGATCAGTGGCGTACCTATCGGCACGCGCTACGGATTCCGCGTGCACGGGCCGTGGGAACCAGGCAGCGGCAAGCGCTGGAACCCCCACAAACTCCTGCTCGATCCCTACGCCCGGGCGATTGACGGGGACTTCATTCTCGACCCTGCCGCCTTCGATCACGCCGCCGATGATCACGATGCGATGAACACCACCGACAGCGCCCCCGTCGTGCCGCGCAGCGTGGTGGTGGGTGGCGATTTCAACTGGGCTGGTGATCGGTTACCGCAGGTTCCGTGGCCAGACACCGTGATCTACGAAACCCATGTGCGTGGACTCACGATGCTTCACCCCGAGGTTCCGCCCCAACTTCGCGGGACTTTCGCCGGGCTCGCGCACCCCGCTGTGATCGAACATCTCGTCAGTTTGGGTGTCACCAGCGTCGAGTTGCTCCCCGTCCACCACTTCGTCTCCGAAGTTCATCTGCTGCGCAGCGGGTTAACCAACTACTGGGGCTATAACTCCATCGGATTCTTCGCACCGCATGCGCGCTATTCCAGCGCAGGTGGCGGCGGCGAACAGGTTCGCGAGTTTAAGGAAATGGTGAAGGCGCTGCACGCCGCCGGCCTGGAAGTGATCCTCGATGTTGTTTACAACCACACGGCCGAAGCTGGACTCGATGGCCCGACCTTGAGTTTCCGCGGGATCGGCAACGATGACTACTACTACCTCGGTGACGACGGTCGAAGTTATGTCGACTACACCGGTTGTGGGAATAGCCTGGATGCATCGCACCCGCATGTGTTGCAGATGATCTTGGATTCGCTTCGCTACTGGGCGGTTGAGATGCACGTGGATGGTTTCCGGTTCGATCTCACTTCGACCCTGGCGCGATCATTCGACGACGTCGACATGCTCGGTAACTTTATGACGGCTATTCAACAAGACCCCGTGCTGCGCCGTCTCAAATTGATCGCCGAGCCTTGGGATGTCGGCCCTGGTGGCTACCGAGTGGGTGAGTTTCCCGTGCTATGGGCGGAGTGGAATGACAGGTTCCGGGACACCATTCGTTCCTTCTGGCGGGGTGATTCCGGCGTAGGTGAACTCGGTTGGCGGCTGACTGGTTCGGCTGATCTCTACGCGCCAGACGGCAGGCGCCCCTTCTCTTCCATCAACTACGTCACGTCCCACGACGGCTTCACGTTGCGGGATTTGGTGTCCTACGACCACAAACACAACGACGCCAATGGCGAAGAAGGCCGCGACGGCACCGACCACAACATTTCTGCCAACTACGGCCATGAGGGTGACACCGACGATGCTCAGATAAACCAGATCCGTCATCGGCAAATGCGCAACATGCTGACCACCTGCATCTTGTCCTCGGGTGTCCCCATGCTCTCCGGCGGCGACGAATTTGGACGGTCACAACGTGGCAACAACAACGCCTACTGCCAGGACAACGAGATCAGCTGGTTCGACTGGGAGGGCATCACCGAGAAGGACGAGGCG
>DASYOJ010000144.1:0-5041 GCA_036007925.1 Candidatus Nanopelagicales bacterium | reverse complement strand
TCGCTCGCGTACTCGCGCCGGCCGTCAGCGTTTTCGATACGAATCGGTGGGTAGCCAAGATCGGCAAGGTCGTATGGCGAGGCTCGCATATCGATTTCGCGTGCCTGACAGGCGAGTTCAAAGCAGTCAAGGACGAGCTCGCCGGGAACATACGGCTGAAACCACATCGCGTATTTGAACAGATCCATGTTCGCGTGCAAGCAGCCCGGTTGCTCGAGTTCGGGTTGGTTGGCGCGCGTGGGAGTGAGGGAATTTCGCGGAGCAGCTTCATCGGTGAAGAACCGGAAAGCATCGATATGCGTGCACCGCAGACCGACATCGTCCACCGCTTCGCTGATCGCATCGATGGGCAACCGGAGTGGTTGTTGCGTATGACGCACCTGCTGCGGATCGAGCCGGTAAACCATCGCCCACTCGTGCATCCCGAAGCAGGAGAACTGGGCGGGTCGAGATTGCGTGCCTTCCAGGATGCTCATGGCTAGGTGCAGTCGTGTGGTCGAAGCGCGCGTTGGATCGACTTCCCAGTTGCCATCGATGGTGCGGTAGTGGTCGGCCGCCGATGTTGGTTGCCAATCACCACCAAGGCGCACACCAAGCCCGGGGTGCCAGGTGCGCAACCGCCCCGGTGAATAGGGGTAGTAGTCGAACAGGAAATCCATCACCGGGTGGGCGATGCCGCGGCGCCGGCGTTCTAAGTGCGGAGTGATCCAGCGATCGGCGCGTTGCTGGTGGGCCCGCGCGTGCTGGGCCCATTCGGTGGGAGCCAGAACAACACTGGTGCCTGCTTGGGCGGCCGAGCTCACGGCAGGACGCTACGACGATCAGCTCTGCAATGCTCCGGCGGGTTACCCTGCCGATATGGGACCCGACGAGTTGCTCCCCGAGCAAACACGCGATGACGTCGACACCGACGACACCAGCGATGCGGACCACGAGGCGTGGTTACGCGATCAGGTTCCCCCGCACCACGGGGAGTGACCCGCCTTAGGAGCGGTTGAGTAAATCGCGGATCTCGGTGAGCAGGACGACATCTTCGGCCGGCGCCGGTGGTTCCTCTTCTTCTTGCTTACGACGCATCCGGTTGACGGGTACGACAAGGGCGTAGTAGATCACCAGCAGCGTGATGATGAAGGTGATGAACGAGTTGATGAGCAGCGTGAAATCGAAAACTTGCCCGTCCACAACGACCACCCCGACATCCACGCCACCACCGAGCACAAGGCCGATGAGCGGTTCGATGATCGCGACGGTGAAATCACCGACGAGTGCCACGATCGCCGCACCGGCGACCACCGCAACCGCGAGGTCGATCACATTCCCGCGGTAGGCGAATTCCTTGAATCCCTTGAACACCTGATGCTCCTTCGGTTACGGCGTTGGACGAATGATGACACCGAAACCGGTCGATCCCGCGGAAGCCAGCGCCACGCCGTCCTGCTCGGGTACGGCCACCACGACCACTGCCTCGGAGGTGGGGCCGAATCCGGAAGTAGGTAGGCGAAGGACGCGTGCATCGCTGGTGACAGGTGAGGCGTGACCCGGATCGTCGCGTGCGGCGATGACGTCGATGCGCATGCCCGGCTCGAGTGCCCCGGCCACCGCGGCCGGCCGGATAGTGATCGGCACCGCCACTTCGCCCGGTTGCACGGCCACCGAAACCGATTGTTCCGCGACCGGGACAGCTGGCGCAGGGCGCAAGGCCGTGACCAGCATCAGCACCCCGAAGCCAGCCAGCAGGGCAGAGGCGAGGCGTCGTCGTCGTCCTAGCCCGCGGCGGACCTGACCGGGGCTCAGATCGCGGCGGATCTTGTCGAGAAGTTCACCCATGCAGCGACGGTAAGTCGCCAGCAGGGGTCAGCGCGAATGAGTATCCACAGGCCGGACTAAGAAGTGGAAGTGGCGCTGCTGGAACCGCCGGAGCCGCCTGAGCCGCCTGAGCCGCTCGAGCCGCTCGAGCTGCTGGACGAACCCTTCGATTCGCCGCCTGAGCTATTGGCCTTTTTATCCTTCTTGTCTTTGCTGGCGCTGTCGCCGCTGGCCGATTTACTCGATTCGCTCGACGAGCCCGAAGACGAGGAGTCCGAGCCAGATCGCGAGTCGGTCCGGTAGAAGCCTGAACCCTTGAAGACCACGCCCACGCCGCCAAACACCTTGCGAAGGGTGGGCTGACCACAACTCGGGCACTCGGTGAGGGTCGGGTCGGTCATCTTCTGGACGATGTCGTGCTTGGTGTCGCACGATGCGCAGGTGTACTCGTAAGTGGGCACCGGTCCTCCTTGTCGAGCGGAGATTAGCACTCGACGCCTCGGAGTGCTAAACGTCGATCGGTACGCTGCCGCCGTGCCGATATGGGGAGCAATCGCCCTCGGTGGCGCGCTCGGGGCTTTGTCCCGCTGGCTCGTCGGTGAGTTCTTCACCGGGGTATTTGGGTCCTTCGGGGGATTTCCCTGGCCAACTTTCGCGGTGAATGTGGTCGGCTGCGCGCTCATCGGTTTCCTGGCCCCGGTGCTGATCGGGCGCGCGACGTGGGTGGCCCGGTTCACGATCACCGGGTTCCTGGGCGGCTTCACCACGTACTCGGCTTTCGCCGAGGAGACCTTCTTGTTGCTCGACCGTGGAGACAGCGCCGGCCTGCTGCTCGCCGGGGTCTATGTCGTGGCGACGATCGGTGCGACCAGCGCGGCCGTGGCGATTGGTGCGCGGTTGGCACCGGCGCGCGAGGGCACGCCATGACCTGGGCGGTGGCCCTGGCGATCGCGGCCGGTGGGGCGTTGGGTGCTCCCTTGCGTCATCTGATCGAAACGCGCATTACCGCGGCTGTTTCCTCGTCGAACGCACGTTCTTCTTCGAATGTGCGCTTTTTTGCCAATGCACAGGGATTTCCCTGGGGTCTGCTCGTTGTGAATGCCGTGGGCTCGCTGCTGATCGGTGTGGCGTACGTGGTTGCCGATAGCCCTTGGCGCGAACTGATCGCCACCGGTGCAGCCGGCGCCTTCACGACGTATTCGAGTTACGCGCTGTTCTTGCATCGCCAGTGGCAACACGATCGCGCGGCCACCTGGTGGGCGGTGTTCGTGATGCCTGCGGCTTGCATCTCGGCTGCAGGGGTGGGCATCGTGGTGGCACGCGCGGTTATCGCGTGAGACTTCGGGTCGGGGCGTTACGGTGCTCGGGTGCGTACGTGGGTCCGCGTGGTGTTGGTCATCGGGCTCGTGGTCGTGCTGGCGCTGGTCGGAATCGGGACGTACGCGGTGCATCTGGTGCGCGCTCCCTTCCCGCAAACGTCCGGTGAGATCGAAGTGCCCGGTTTGCAAGGTGATGTCGAAGTGATCCGCGACGATTTGGGTATTCCCAACATCTACGCCGATTCGATTGAGGACCTGTTCTTTTCCCAAGGGTTCGTGCATGCGCAGGACCGCTTCTGGGAAATGGATGTACGACGCCACATCACCGCAGGGCGCCTGTCGGAGATGTTCGGGGCGAGCCAAGTTCCCACCGATACGTTCTTGCGCACGCTCGGCTGGCGACGCGTTGCCGAGCAGGAAGTGGAACTACTCAGTGATCGCTCCCGCGTCATCTTGGATTCGTACTCCGCCGGGGTTAACGCCTACCTAGCCGAGCGATCCGGCGGTGAACTCGGTTTGGAGTATTCGGTCTTGCGTCTGCAAAACCCCGGCTACACACCCGAGCCCTGGGAACCGGCCGATTCGGTTGCCTGGTTGAAAGCGTTGGCCTGGGATCTGCGCGGCAATATGGGTGATGAGATCTATCGCGCAGTGATGAGCGCGAGCATGGGTGTACCGGCAACGCAGGAGTTGTTCCCGCCGTATCCGTATGAACGGCATCGACCGATCGTGGAGATGGGTGCGGTGGTCGATGGTCGCTTCGACCAGGAAGCGATGGCCGCTAGCGGCAGCGCGCCGCGGGCAGCGATGGATATCGATTACCAGCGCGCACTGCCGGCGATGTCCTCGGTAGGTGCGGCTGTGGCATCACTCGAGGAACTGCTCGGACCGTCGGGGCCGGGCATCGGCTCGAACTCGTGGGCGGTCGCCGGGGAGAAGACCGACACCGGCAAACCACTGCTCGCCAACGATCCACATCTGGCTCCCGCGATGCCGAGCCTGTGGTACCAGTCCGCGTTGCATTGCCGCGCACTGAGCGACGAGTGTGACTACGACGTCTCCGGTTGGACGATGGCCGGCCTGCCGGGTGTGTTCATCGGACACAACGCGTCTATCGCGTGGGGGTTCACCAACCTTGGTCCGGATGTGACCGATCTGGTGCTGCATCAAGTCGAGGGTGATGACTACCTCTTCGATGGCGAACTCCTGCAGCTGGATGTGCGTACCGAGACGATCGAGGTGGCCGGCGGTGATCCGGTCGAGGTTCAGGTTCGCACCACTCGCGATGGACCAATCATCTCCGGCATCGAAGACATCGAGGTGTACGACGCCGTGGCGCGCGATGCCCCGGTACCCGCTCCCGGTGCCGAAGCGGGCGCATCGCCAGGTGATGGCGATTATGAAGTCGCCTTGCGCTGGACAGCGCTCGAACCGCAGCCCACCTTCGATGCCTTCGATGCCCTCAACACCGCCGCGAACTGGGAAGACTTCCGCGAAGCCGCTCAGTTGTTGGCGGTACCCGCGCAAAATCTGCTGTATGCCGACACCAGCGGGCGTATTGGCTACCAAGCACCCGGGCGCATCCCGATCCGAGAGGGGTATGACGGCACGTGGCCGATTCCGGGGTGGACCAGTGAGTACTCCTGGTCCGGATACATCCCCTTCGAGGCGCTACCAACGGTGATCGATCCTCCAGAGGGGTGGATCGTCACGGCTAACCAGGCGGTGATCGGCCCGGACTACCCGTACTTCCTGACATCGGATTGGTCCTACGGCGCACGTAGCCAGCGCATCGTCGATCTGATCGAATCAGCCACCGCCGGGGGTGCGGTCATCTCCGCCGATCGCATGCGCGCGATCCAGATGGACAGCAACAACGCGCTCGCGGAGTTTCTCGTGCCCCGGTTGCTCGAACT
>DASYOJ010000143.1:0-2053 GCA_036007925.1 Candidatus Nanopelagicales bacterium | reverse complement strand
TTCCTCGACGATGGCTAGTTGCTCGTTGGTGGTGGCAGCACCGGCGAATGACCGGGTGAAGGCCAACTGTCGATCGCTACCTGCTTCAGCAAAGCGGGCAAGATCGTGCAAGCGTTCAGCGAACCGGATCAAGTACTCGCTGCGGTGAACATCTGCCGCGAATTGGTCGATCGCCATCCGTGATTGGCGCAGCACACCCTGGACGACACCAATGTCGGTCTCGGCTTCCAATCCGGCCAGCACGAGGTCGACGAATTCCCCCGTAGAGACTTCCGCATCGCGGGTCATGTCCCACGCTGCGCTCCAGATGACGGCGCGGGCCAGGGAGTCATCCAGACCCCCGAGGTGTGTTGTGGCTGTGCTCCATGAAGCATCGTCGAGTCGAACCTTGGCGAAGGTGAGATCGCCATCATTAATCAACAGCAAGTCAGCGCGTGGTTGTCCCTGCAGATCAGGGACGGCGGTGCTTGCTCCCACCACGTCGATCTCCCGCCGCTCACGCAAACGCAGGGTGGAATCAACGATGTCGTAGAGCCCCACGCCCACTCGGTGCGAGCGCAAGATGGGGGCGATCCCTTCGGGCGCCGAAGGAGGCTCTTGTTCGATGACCACCGATGAGTAGGTGCCCTCTGGTGTTACGTCAACATGAGGGCGCAGCAGGTTCACGCCACTGGTTTGCAGCCACTCATGTGTCCATTGCGTGAGGTCACGACCGCTGGTTGCTTCCAACTCCACAAGTAGGTCCCGCAGTTCGGTATTGCCCCAAGCGTGTTTTGTGAAGTACTCGTGTAGACCGGCCAAAAACTCTGGTTCACCAACCCACGCAACCAGCTGCCGCAACGCTGATGCTCCCTTGGCATAGGTGATTCCATCGAAGTTCACCCGCACCGCATCGAGGTCAACCATGTCCGCCGCGATGGGGTGAGTGGAGGGAAGCTGATCTTGCCGGTAGGCCCACGCCTTACGCAGATTCGCAAAGGTGGTCCACGCCTCGGGAAAGCGAGTGGCGTGCACATTTGCGTGATGGGCAGCCCATTCGGCAAACGACTCGTTCAGCCATAGATCGTCCCACCAGCGCATCGTGACTAGATCGCCGAACCACATATGCGCCATCTCATGCAAGATCGTGTTCGCGCGTTGCTCGTATGCCGCTTGCGTGACGCGGGAGCGGAAGACGAAGTCCTCCAAGAAGGTCACGCAACCGGCGTTCTCCATTGCCCCGGCGTTGAATTCGGGTACGAAAAGTTGGTCGTATTTGGCGAAGGGGTAAGGAATACCGAACTGATCTTCGAAAAAGGTGAACCCTTGCTTCGTGAGTTCGAATATGTCATCGGGGTCGAGGTATTCGGCCAGAGAGGTGCGGCAATAGATCCCGAGCGGGTAGGTCCCGTGCGGGCCGACGTATTCGTCTCGCACCACGTAATACGGACCGGCCACCAATGCCGTGATGTATGTGGACATCGGGGGCGTGGGTTCGAATGCCCAGGTGGCGGTGGTGTCGTCGTTGGTGGTCGGCTCCGGAGTGGGGGAGTTGCTGATGACGTGCCAGTGCTGGGGAGCGGTGACCGTAAGTTGGAAGGTTGCTTTCAGGTCCGGCTGCTCGAAGCACGCGTACATGCGCCGGGCGTCGGCGGACTCGAACTGGGTGTAGAGATACGTCTCGTTGTCCACCGGATCGATGAAACGGTGCAATCCTTCACCGGTGTTCATGTAGCGACACTGGGCCACGATCGTGACGGTGTTGTCGCGCGCTAGGTCGGGTAGTTCGACTCGGCCGCCCTGGACTGCGGTGGCTGGGTTGAGTTCGGTGCCATTGAGCGAGATCGACTCGACTGAATCAGCAATGAGGTCAATCCACGTGGACGCCCCAGGTTCTACGCAGGTGAAGATGCACGTGGTGGTGCTGCGAAAAGTGGAGCCTGCTCCTGAAAGGTCCAGATCGACGGAATAGGCGTCCGTGGCGATCAGGGCGCTGCGCTCCTTGGCCTCGGCCCGGGTGATGTTCTCGTTCTTAGCACCAGTGCTCATAGAGCGATCCTTCCATCCGCATGCG
>DASYOJ010000142.1:0-2187 GCA_036007925.1 Candidatus Nanopelagicales bacterium | reverse complement strand
TTGAATTGGCTGGGCTTTTCCTACGGCACCTCCCTGGGCGCCCGCTACGCGCAGGAATTCCCCGACACGGTGGGCCGCATGGTGCTCGATGGCGGAGTGGACCCGCGCCTAGACGCTATGGCTGTTTCGAAAGATCAATCCGCGGGCTTCCAACAAGCATTGCAACGCTTCGCCACCGACTGTGCCAAAAAGCCACGGTGTGTTGCCGACACACCCGCGGGTGTGATCGATGCATTGAACTCGGTTTTGGCGAAACTGGATCGCCGATCCCTGCCCACCGATGGCTCGCGGCGATTGGTGCAAGGTGAAGCAATCACAGCTGTCTTTTTCAGTATGTACTCCAAGAGCTTGTGGCCGACGTTGCGCTCAGGTCTGCGGGATGCAGCCGCGGGTGATGGAACAACGCTGCAAATACTTGCGCAACTGGCCAATGATCAAATCGGGCCAAACAGTTACGGCACCAACATCGCATCGGCCTTTTATGCGATCGGCTGCTGGGATTTCCCGGCAACCCCCGGCATCGCTGGCTTGCGGTCCGCTGCGCGGGACTGGTCGCGCGGTGCGGCTGTACCCGAATTAGCGCGCGCCATGTCCTGGGGCAACGCGCCGTGCAGTTCATGGTTCGCGCACTCCCCGACCCCACCGGCGCGCGTGTCGACCACGACTACTGCTGACATATTGATCATCGGCACGACCTTCGATCCGGCCACCCCTTACGCCTGGTCGAAGTCCTTGGCTAATCAGCTGCCCACGAGTCGATTACTCACCTACCGCGGAGATGGGCACACCGCCTATGGGGGAACCAACATCTGCATCGACACCATCACCGACCGCTACCTGCTCACCGGCGCCCTGCCACAAGCTGGCACAACCTGCACGAGCTAACTAGCGCCCACCTGGTTCGTCGCCACCGGATTTGTCCTCTTTCTCGGAGTCATCCCCGAGCCCGGCGAGGAACTCTTCGACCTGCGCAGCAATCTCCTCGCCACTGGGAACTTCGCCCTGCGGTGCGCTACTGGGTTTGGTCAGGGCGTTGCGGGCCTCACTCATTTGGTCGTACTGCGCTTCCAATGCGCTGACGACCGCAGCGAACTCCTCATTGCCGGACAGTTGTTCGGCCACTTCGCCTTCGGCTTTGTGAGCCGATTCCTCGAGGGCGACCGCCGAGAGGCTCAAGCCTGTGGCATCTGCGAGCCCTTCCAGCAGCACCATGGCACAGCGCGGATAGTCGAATTGAACGAGGTAATGCGGCACCTGGGCGGTGACGCCAACAGAGGACAAACCGCGCTGCCCGAGGTGGTACTCGAGCAAAGCACCCATGTGTCCAGGCACCTCAATGTCGCCGAGCACCGCGCTACGCCCAGCGATCAACTCCGGATCGTTGCCGTGCACGGTCACCCCCAACGGCCGGGTATGCGGCGCCGGCCACGGGATTGCTGACAGCCCAACGGCGTGGGTGACTTCGAACGTATCGATCACGATGTCGACCGCTGCCAAGAACCGATTCCACTGGTAATCCGGCTCAGGCCCATCGAGCAGCAAAAAGGCTCGTCCGTTGTCGTCGAGAACCCGCGAGACCGTGATAGCTGGAGTGTCAACGGAGGAAAAGTGGTCGCTGGAGAAAGTCATGCGCGGGCGCCGCGCCCGGTAGTCCACCAACTCATCGATATCAAAGGACGCCACGAGATGTGTGTCGCAGGAGTCTTTGATCTGCGCCGCCGCTTGGCGCACACCAGCACCGGCGTCAACGAAGCCACTGAAGGCGTGCACCAAGGTGGAGACCGGGGGGTGCTCCCCGTGGATCGTCAGCAATTTCGCCGCAGAGCGCATGCTCTCCAGGGTACGGGCGCTTGTTCAGCCCAGCGAGTCCGGCTGCTGTGGCTCGGGGCCTTGCCCCTGCTGCTCCTGGTTCGAGCCGGTCGTCTTCTTCGCAGTTTTCTTGGCCGTCTGCTTCGCAGTTTTCTTGGCCGTCTTCTTCGCCGTTGACTGCTTCGCAGCTTTCTTAGTCGTCTTCTTCGCGGTCGTCTTTTTCGCAGCCTTCGCAGCTGTCTTCTTCGCGGTCGTCTTTTTCACAGCCTTCTTTGCAGGCGGCGACGGGGCGGGCTCCGGTTCCGGGGCAGGTGACGAAGGCATATCCACCAGGTCGCGCAGGTTCGCCGGCGATGGCGTTACGGCGGGTGTGCTCTA
>DASYOJ010000141.1:0-9882 GCA_036007925.1 Candidatus Nanopelagicales bacterium | reverse complement strand
CACGAACTCATCACGCTCGGCACCGATATCGATGCAGGGCAAACGCCCCACCACCGGATCCCCGGCGGCAGCTGGCAAGGCACGCTCACCGCAGGGGAGTGGACGCTGGTGTCCTGCGTACTCGTGCCACCGTTCACCGAGTTCGAACTTGCCACCGAGGAAACCGACCTAACGATGTGGGCTGCGGTGCACCAGGACATCGCCGATCGCATGCGGACACGCGGATGAATAGGTATAGGCATGAGTGAGCAGAAGACCGTGTTGGTTACCGGTGCCTCGGGCCACCTTGGCGCCGCTATCGCCCGCGCCTGCAACGAAGATGGCTATACCGTGGCGGTCCACTACCGATCCGGTGCGCAAGCCGCCGAGGCCCTCGTCGAGGAGATCACCGCCGCCGGCGGGAAAGCGCGAGCTTTCGGCGCTGACCTCGCCGCAGGCAGCGAACCTGCGGCTGAACTCATCGCTGCGGTTATCGAACACTTCGGCAGGCTCGACGCCCTCATCAATAACAGTGCAGATCAAAGCCTGGCTTCGTTCAGCGAGCTCGACGATGAGCGTTGGCAGCACATGCTGCAGGCGTCGTTGCTTTCTGCCACCCGAGTCACCGCAGCCGCGCTCACGGTGCTCGAACCCGCCGGAGCCATCGTGAACATCTCCTCTGTCGAGGCATCGGCTGCCTTCCCCAACCACGCTCACTACGCCGCATCCAAGGCCGCTTTGGAGTCCTTCACCCGGTCCCTGGCCCTCGAACTCGGCCCGCGGGGTATGCGTGCCAATGCCATCGCGCCCGGGCTGATCGAGCGCGAGGGGCTGGCCGATGACTGGCCGCAGGGATACACCTGGTGGACCGGTTCAGCCCCGATCGGCAGACCGGTCACGGCCGTGGAGGTTGCGTCCGTTGCCGCCTTCTTAATCGGTCCGAGCGCTGCCGGTGTCAACGGCGCCGTTTTGCCGGTCGATGGCGGTTGGTCGGCAAGCGCGCGTGTTCCATTCTGATTCCATCGAGTCACACGCGCCACACAAGTAACGATCTATGCGACGGCCGTGTTACAAGTTGGTAGCGACCAGTGGCGAAAGCCGTGCCGCAAGGAATCCCGACCGGTGGGGCAACTAGTGTCCGCTCATACGAATCCCTCGAACTGTTGTCGACCACAGGGCAACCTGCAGGTGACACTCACGTGACGAGGACCCGACAGAAAGGCACATGCATGCATCGCAAGCTATTGGTCGCAGGTTTTGCGGCCGCTGCCTTGGTGTTGGCCGGTTGCAGCAGCGACTCTGGTGATTCCGCCGAGTCGACTGCGGAAGAGACCGCCGCCGCCGAGGAGACGACACAAGAGCAGGCCGATGATTCCGAGGGTGGTGACGACGCGGGCGCAGAAGATGGCGGATCGAGCGTCACCACCGACGACAGCAACTGCGCTGCCGAGGAGAATTTCTGCATCGGACTGGTGACCGACACCGGCAAGGTGGACGACAAGTCGTTCAACCAGGCCGCGTGGGAAGGCACCCAGCTCGCGGCGGAGAAGGTCGGGGGCTTCGCCAAGTTCATCGAGACGACCGATCCGAAGGACTACGCGAACAACATCGCGCAGTTCGCCCAGGCCGATTACGACACCATCGTCACCGTCGGCTTCTTGATGGCGGAGGCGTCGATCGCTGCGGCCGCTGAGTACCCCGATATCGATTTCGTGGGTGTCGATCAGTTCCAAGGTGAGACCATCCCGAACCTCACGGGTCTGGTGTTCAATGAGGATCGCGCCGGGTACGCCGCCGGTTACCTCGCGGGGCTGATGACCCAAACCAACCAGGTGGGTGCGGTGCTCGGTACTGACACGGTTCCGCCGGTGAAGCTATTCGGTGAGGGCTACAAGGTGGGCGCCGAGGCTGCCAACCCGGACGTGGACGTCACGCTCGTCTACCACGAGCCGGCCAACGCATTCACCGACCCGGAGTGGGGCGCCGCGGAGTCGCGTAAGCAACTCGACCAGGGCATTGACGTCATCTTCGCTGCCGGTGGTCAAACCGGTAACGGTGGCTTGATCGAGATCGCCAAGGATCCAGGTGCGGGTGAGTCGGTGTTCTGCATCGGTGTGGACATCGATCAGTACTTCACCGTTCCGCAAGCTGCTCCGTGTCTGCTGACCTCGGCGGAGAAGAAGCTGGTCCAGGGCACCGAGGAACTGGTGCTGCTGTCCTACGACGGAGCCTTCCCCGGCGGTAACTTCTTCGGTCCGACCGGCCTAGCGCCCTTCCACGACACCGAGGGCGCAGTGCCCGATGACGTGAAGGTGCAGATCGACGAGGTCCTCGCTGGCCTCGTTGACGGCACGATCGACACCGGCGGTCTGGCACTCCTGGAGAACTAGTCCAGTTGTGACGCTGTCAGACGGGGCGGGGGTGACCTTCGGGTCGCTCCCGCCCCGTCGTTACACGAGTCCGTTTCGACCACGAGGTATCTGTTGAACACCATCACCGCGTCGCATCGCGTGTGCAAAGATTCGACGCCATGTCCGTGACCGATCCCGCGCAGACCGATCTCGGGTTCACCGACCCCGATCCGCAGCGCGGTGGACGCTGGACACGGGTCCAAGCGATCGTCCTCCCGCTCGCCTCGGTGCTACTCGCCTTCTCCATCGGCGGGATCTTGATCTGGTTTCAGGGCGTGAACCCGCTCACCGCGTACTGGGTGTTGTTCTCCTCGGCTCTGGGAGACGCCGATGGCTTGACCCGGGTCATGGAGAAGTCGACCCCGCTTGTGCTGACCGGTCTGGCCGTGACCGTGGGTCTGCGGACCGGACTGTTCAACATCGGTGCGCAAGGTCAGTTGCTGGTTGGTGCGATCGGTGCCGCCTGGGCTGGCTACAACTTCCAGATGCCGATGGTCATCCACATCCCGTTCGCGATCATCTTCGGGATGCTGTGCGGTGCGGCGTGGGCGTCTATCGCTGGCGCGCTGCGTGCTTATCGCAGCGTGTCCGAGGTCATCACCACGATCATGTTGAACGCCGTAGCGATCGCTCTTGTGGACTACCTCGCGAGTAGACCACTCAAGGAACCCGATCAACCCCTGACCCGCACCCCCGAGATCGCCGAATCGGCCGCGCTTGCTGATTTCGGAATCGTCCCGTCGGGTTTCGTGATCGCACTGTTCGTTTCGTTGTTCTTTGGCTGGTTCCTTGCCCGCACCACCCAGGGTTTTCGTTTCAACACCGTGGGCTTGAACCCCAGCGCCGCCAACTACGCCGGCATCGGGGTCAAGAAGACCATCTTCTTGGCAATGGCCGTGAGCGGTGCCTTGGCCGGCATGGGTGGTGCGGTCGAAACCTTGGGCATCACTGGACGATTCGAACCGTCCTTCAACGCTGGCCTGGGCTTCGATGGCATCACCATCGCCCTGCTCGCCCGGGCCAACCCGATCGCCACGATCCCCGCGGCCCTGCTCGTGGGAACCCTGCGCGCCGGAGCGGCCTCCCTGCAATTCCAAACCGGCATCGAACCCGAGGTGGTCGACGTCATCTTGGCGCTCACCTTGCTGTTTGTTGCGGCGCCCATCGTCGGTCGGTTGCTGTTCCGTAAGCGCGCGGTGAAGCAGACCACCGTCAGCTCGGGTTGGGGTGGCGCATGAGAGCGCGGTACGCCTACACCCTGACCCTTGCCATCGTTGCCGGGATCATCGTCGCGTTCGTGATGGACGAGAACCGCACTGTCTCGGTCTTGAGCTTCTCACTTCGTTACGCGGTGCCACTCATCCTCGCTGCGATGGTCGGCATCGTGTGTGAGCGCAGCGGCATCATCAATATCGGTATCGAGGGCCAGATGTTGATGAGTGCCTTTGCTGGCTTCTTCGGAGCTGCGATCACCGGCAATCTCATTCTCGGCACGATGATCGGTGTCGGCACCGGCATGATCATGGGCGCTTTCTTGGCCACCGGTGCGGTCACCTGGAAGATGGATCAGATCATCGCCGGCACCATCATCAACATCATCGCTACCGGTTTGACGTCTTTCTTCTATTCCCAGGGCTACGTTCTCCCGGCGATTACCCCCACGCTGCGTATTCCGATCCTGGCCGACATCCCACTTGTGGGACCGGTGTTCTTCGACAACGGCCTGTTCACCTACGCAGCGCTCCTGACCGCCGTACTGCTGTGGGTGCTGCTGTTCAAGACGATCTGGGGCCTGCGCACCCGCGCGGTCGGGGAGAAGCCGGGTTCGGCGGACACTTCGGGTGTCAACGTGCAGCGCACCCGTTTCCTGAACGTGACCCTCGCCGGCGGCCTCGCTGGCCTTGCCGGTGCCTACCTATCGATCGAAGCCGCCAGCACGTTCGAGCGTGGACTCACCGCCGGCCGCGGTTTCACTGCCCTCGCGATCATGATCTTCGGGGCGTGGAATCCGATCGGTGCTCTTGGCGCCGCGTTGTTCTTCGGCCTGGCCAACGGGGTTGCGAGCCAGCTGCAGGCCGACGAGGTGATTGCGATTCCCCAGCAGTTCATCAACATGCTGCCCTACGTCCTGACCATCGTGTTACTGGCCATCGTGTCCGGCCGGGTCAAGCCTCCAGCAGCTGTCGGCAAACCGTACGAGAAGGAATAGGGGAGAAGTATGTCTTCATCGAGACCCGCCTTCCGTGCAACGGGCACCCCCATTCTCGAGGCCCGGGGTATCACGAAGCGGTTCCCCGGCGTGGTCGCCAACAAGGACGTCTCCTTGACGATCCACAAAGGCCAGATAGTCGGGCTGCTGGGAGAAAATGGCGCGGGCAAGTCGACGCTGGTCAAGATGATCTACGGGCTCCACTCACCCGACGAAGGCGAGATCCTCATCAACGGGGAACCGGTGAAGTTGAACGGCCCGCGCGATGCGATCCGCCGGGGCATCGGCATGGTGCACCAGCACTTCCAACTTGTGCCGGTCTTCACCGTTGCCGAGAACGTGATCTTGGGCGACGAGCCACGAAACGCGATGTTCGTCAACATGAAGAAGGCAACGGCCGAAGTTGCCCGGTTGGCCGAGGAGTACGGACTCAAGGTCGATGTGAACGCCAAGGTGGAGGACCTTCCCGTTGGCGCCCAACAGCGGGTGGAGATCCTCAAGGCGCTGTACCGCAAGGCCGAGATCTTGATCATGGACGAACCCACCGCCGTCCTCACCCCGCAGGAGACCGATGAATTGCTGCGGGTAATGCGCGGTTTCGCCGATAACGGAGTAGCCGTCATCTTCATCACGCACAAACTCCGGGAAGTTCTCGAAGTGGCCGACACCATCGAGGTGCTGCGTGGCGGTCAAGTGGTCGGCACCACCACTCCCGATCAGACCGACCAAGCCGGCCTGGCGCAGATGATGGTCGGGCGCAGCGTGTTGCTGCGGGTAGACAAGAAGCCAGCTACCCCCGGCAATGTCGTCCTAGAAGTCGAAGACCTCCAGGTGGAAGGTAGTCATGGTCTGCGGGCCGTCAAGGACGCCACGTTGACCGTTCGGGCGGGAGAGATCGTCGGCATCGCCGGCGTGGAAGGCAACGGCCAGCGCGAACTGGTCGAAGCACTGACGGGCTTACGCAAAGCCCACGCCACAGCGGTGACCATCAACGGCAACAACGCCCTCGGCGCCAGTCCGCACACCATCCACGAGATGGGGGTGGGCCACGTGCCGGAGGATCGGGAGAAGGACGGAGTGGTCGGGCAGTACTCCATCGCCGACAACATGGTTTTGAACCGTTTCGACGAACCCGAGTTCTCCAACAAGGGCATCCGCAACCGGGGTGCGGTCAACGCACTCGCCGGCACACTGGTCGAAGAGTACGACGTCCGCACACCCTCGATTCAAACCACGACGCAGTCCTTGTCCGGTGGCAACAAGCAAAAGGTGGTCATTGCGCGTGAACTCGCCGCGAATCCGAGTTTGCTGATTGCTAGCCAGCCAACCCGCGGCGTGGACGTCGGATCGATTGAGTTCATTCACTCCCAAATCGTCAAGGCCCGCGATGAAGGTGCCGGTGTTCTGCTGGTCTCGGCGGAGTTGGACGAGGTGATGGGTTTGTCTGATCGCATCCTGGTGATGTACGACGGCCGCATCGTGGCCGAGATCGATGCCCACGACGCCGACCGCAACCGAATCGGTCGTTTGATGGCCGGCGGCGAAGACTCCATGCAACCAGCATGAGCGAAGCCTTCGCCCCCGTCGATGTCATCATCGCCAAGCGCGATGGTCGCGAACTCTCCAGCGCCCAGATCGACTGGGTAGTCGACGCCTACACCCGCGGCGCAGTTGCCGACGAACAGATGAGCGCACTGGCGATGGCGATCTTGCTCAACGGCATGAACGAGCGCGAGATCGTCCGCTGGACCGAAGCAATGATCGCCTCGGGCACCCGCATGGACTTCTCGGACTTTGATGCACCGAGTGTGGACAAGCACTCCACCGGTGGCGTGGGCGACAAAGTCACCTTGCCACTCGTCCCGATCGTTGCCGCGTGTGGGGCTGTCGTCCCGCAGCTCAGCGGACGCGGCCTGGGCTATTTCGGCGGCACGCTGGACAAGATGGAGTCCATCCCCGGCTGGCGGGCGCTGCTGACGAACGAGGAGATGAAAGGGGTGATGCGCGCCTCCGGTGGGGTGATCTGCGCGGCTGGCGATGGTCTTGCCCCCGCAGATAAGAAGCTCTACTCCCTGCGGGATGTCACCGGCACCGTCGAAGCGATTCCGCTGATCGCCTCGAGCATCATGAGCAAGAAGATCGCTGAGGGTGCCGGCGGTCTCGTTCTCGATGTCAAAACCGGAAACGGCGCGTTCATGAGTGACCTGCCTCGTGCGCAGCAACTTGCACGAACGATGGTGAAGATCGGCAACGACGCAGGCGTGCGCACCCGAGCCCTGATCACCGCGATGGATGTGCCCCTGGGCCTTGCGGTCGGTAACGCCATCGAGGTCACCGAATCCCTCGAGGTACTCGCCGGTGGGGGACCGACCGACCTAACCGAGCTCGTCCTTGAACTCGCCCGCGAGATGCTCGACATCGCCGGTATCGACGCCGATCCCGAACGCGCCATCACCAGCGGGAAGGCGATGGACCACTGGAATGCGATGGTCACCGCCCAAGGCGGCGACCCGCGCGCGCCACTCCCACGGGCCCGGCACGAACACGTGATCACCGCTCCTGCAAGGGGAACCCTCACGCGCCTGCAGGCCTACGGCGTAGGCGTTGCCGCCTGGCGCCTAGGCGCGGGCCGAGCCCGTAAAGAAGACACCATCGCGCACGGCGCCGGCATCTGGCTGCACGCCAAACCCGGCGACCAGGTAGCCGAAGGCCAACCACTCATGACGCTGCTCACCGACGATGAATCACGCCTCGAACCCGCGATCGCCGAACTCGACGGCGCCTACGAGGTAGGTGGCACGCCCATGGATCGGCTGCCGCTCATCATCGAACGGCTCGATGAGAACACACGCTGAGAACACACGCTGAGACAACAACGAGGAGAGTTGTGCCCGAGATCATCACCGCACCCACGCAGATCCCTGTTCCCGGTGGCAAAACCATCGAGGAGTACGTGGGACGGGCATCAAGCGAGGACGAGGCAGTCTCGATCGCTCACATGGTTGCCCCGGCCGGGTGGAACGAGCCCTTCCAGCAGCCGGCGTTCGACGAGTTCACCGTGGTGCTCGACGGTGAACTGCTCGTCGACCACGACGACACAACCACCAGCGTGTCCGCCGGTCAGGCGATCATCACCCGCGCCGGTGAGCGCATTCGCTACCGCACCGATTCCGGAGCGCGCTACGTGGCGGTATGCCTGCCGGCCTTCGATATCGAACTCGTTAACAGAGAAGCTGACTAAGCAACGCGTCGATCACGGCACGATCACCGCGCGGCCGTCGATCTTGCCGGCGGCAAGGTCCTCGTAGACACGAGGTGCCTCATCGAGGCCGAAGGTCGTGACTGTTGGTGTGATGAGCCCTCGGGCTGCGAGCAGTAAGACCTCGGCCAACTCCGGCCGGCTGCCCCAATAGGTGGTTTGCACGCTGGCTTCGTAGGGAATAGAGAAGAAGGACAGCGGGTAGCTGCCGCCGCCGATGCCCACCACGGTGAGATCACCGAGGACCCGAACGATCCCAGCGGACAGCGCCAGCGTTGCATCAACTCCCACGAAGTCCAACACCACATCGGCCCCAAGGCCACCGGTCATCGTCTTGATTTCCTCGGCGGCGGAATCACTTGGCGCCACGGCTGCATCGGCACCCATTTCTAGGGCCATCGTGCGTGCGTCCTCGCGGGTATCTACCGCAATGATCCGCGCAGATGTGGTGGCTTTGAGAATCTGCACCGCCATGTGACCGAGGCCTCCGACACCGATCACTACCGCCCACGCATCGGGTGGCAATTTGCTCCACGACCGCTTGACCGCGTGGTAGGGCGTGAGCGCGGCATCGGTCAAGGGAGCGGCTAGCGCAGGATCCAGGCCCTCGGGCAGTGGCACGAGTTGGCGAACCGAGGGAACGAGCATGTACTCGGCCATACCGCCATCGGCACCTAGGCCGCCACCTCCGCCGGGAACCGGAGCCAACTCCGGGTGCTCGCAGTAGGTCTCCACGCCGGCCAGACACTTCGCGCACCGCCCGCAGCCCCATGGCCCGTAGACCGCAACCGGCGTGCCCACGGACAGGCCGGCAACCTCGGTATCGGGTCCGAACTCTTCGATCCAACCGGCGTTTTCATGTCCGAGGGTGAACGGCGGCCCCCAGGGCAGCACGCCGCCTTCGAACTCGTGCATCAAGTGCAGATCCGAATGGCAGGCACCCGCACCACCGATACGCACCAGCGCTTCCCCGGGCCCGGGCGTTGGCCGGTCCACCTCGACGATTTGTGGGTCGCTCTTCCAGTCCAATAGCCGAAGGGCCTTCATCGGAATCACTCCATTCGTCGCGGTTGGTTATTTCCAACGTACGTCGAAAGGTCCGTCGATGGGAAACCGAAAGCAAAATCGGCAACTGCTCTTTACGACGTATTCACCGTGGAGTGGCGGTGGTTGCTGATTTCGCGCACCCCCACCGCGAAGACCAGCGCCGTGAGCGTGCCGATGATGGTCATGAGCACCCGTTGCGCATCGAGGTCTAGCTCGTCTTGCCCGCTGGACTTCAGCAAGATGATCGCTGGAGTCAACAACGTGACGAACTGCCAGTAGGGGCGCACTTGCACCACACTCAATGCCAGGGTCAAGAACAAGGCGCCAAGGCCAAGTTCCCAGGACAAGCGCGGCAGGCTCATGCCATCCAACGTGAGGATGACGGCTGCTGCCACCACCGCACCGACGAGGGTGCCGCCCACCCGGTGTCGGGCGGTCTTCCACATATCCGTAGCTCGAGGCTTCATGACCAACAAGATGGTCAAAATCACCCAGGCGCCGGTGCTGCCGGGGAAGAAGTACGCCGTGATGAACGTCGCTAGGCCGGTGGATAGCGCCAAGGCGATCGCGTAGGCGGTGGCCACCTGCTCGGACACCGATTCGGTCCCAGCGCGCTGGAAGTTCCGGGTGAGCGCGGTGCCGAGCAAAGCGGCCCAGCATCCGCCGATGAGCAGGGCGATGCCAACGATTCCGGCATAGGCCGGGTCATCAATCGGCTGACCCGCCCTGTCGACCAGACTCGGCGGGGAGATGACGATGAAGGATGTCACGACCGGCACGAACAAGATCGGGCTTTGGTTGCCGTATCGAGCTGAGCGTCCGGCGTAGCCGGCCAGTGCCGCGATAAGTAAGGCTCCCAGCCACGCGTTGCCGGTGAAGGAGGCCGCGAGCGTGCCGGAGGCCGCAGACGCGAGAGCAATCTGCCAGGCGCGTCGCGGACCGACAACCACCGCTGCGAGTGTGGCCGGTAAGGCGCC
>DASYOJ010000140.1:0-7191 GCA_036007925.1 Candidatus Nanopelagicales bacterium | reverse complement strand
AACTCCAGTGTTGAGGGTGACCTCGTGGTTCACCCGATAGCGATCGATCCAAGATCGACGGCGGAAACCAATGCTCCGCAACCCTTCAACTGTACCCTGGCGGCACCATGATCGATGGATCCACTCCCTTTGAGGCTGCCGACCAGGCACTTTCGGACCCGCAATACCGGGCCGCGCTCGTCGACCTCTTCGGGGTGCTTGCCTACGGTGAACTCGGTGCCTTCGAGCGGTTGGCCGCTGACGCCGCGATGGCCCCGCGCATCGCAGACAAGGCCGCGCTCGCCGGGATGGCAACCGCCGAGTACCGGCACTTTCAAGCCCTTCGGGACCGGCTGGTGAATCTGGGTGCCGATCCCGACGACGCGATGGAGCCTTTCCGGCGTCCGATCGATGAGTTCCACGCGCATACCAAACCCGCTGATTGGCTCGAAGGCTTGGTCAAGGCGTACGTGGGTGATGGCATCGCGATGGACTTCTATCGGGAGATTTCCGCGTATGTCGATCCAGCGAGTCGCGAACTCGTGCTGGCTACGTGTGAGGATCTCGGTCAGTCGGCTTTCGTGGTGGACCGGGTTCGCGGGGCCATCGATGTCGACCCGCGGGTGGCCGGTCGCTTGGCGCTGTGGGGCCGACGGTTGGTGGGCGAGGCGCTATCTCAAGCCCAGCGCGTTGCGGCAGACCGCGACGCCTTGAGCATGTTGCTGGTGGGTGGCACCGATCGGCCAGGGGCTGATCTCGCGGAGATAGGGCGAATGCTCGCCCGCCTCACAGAGAACCACTCGCGCCGGATGCAAGACCTGGGGCTGGCTGCTTAGGAGTGGGTGGCTAGGCCATAGCGCCGAAGCCGACTTTGCGACTCGACGAGGGCCCGATCTCCACATAGGCGATCTTGGCGGCTGGAATCAAGATCGTGCGGCCACGATCATCGGTGAGCGAGAGCATGCCGCCATCGGCAATGGCCTTGTTGACAGCTTCGTGAATGGACTCATGGGTCTCTTCGCTGTCCAGTGCGATTTCCCGCGGTGAGTCGCTGACGCCGATCTTGATTTCCACTGCTGCACACCTCTTCTTTCTTGACGACGAGCCAGGTGCTGTCGCCTGCCTGCAGACTACGTCCTTGCCGGAATGGGCGCGATCTGGCGGTGCTCGTTGGCAAGGCGTTACGTCGGTGGATGGGAGAGCGGGAAGCTGCGGATGCCGCGCCAGGCGAGGGCGGAGACGAGATCGGCCGCCTCATCGATCGGCATTCGCGGTTCTTCGGCGTGCAGCCATCGGGTAGCCGCCACTTGCGCAAGGCCCTGCAGGCCCGAGCCGAGCAGCATCGCCTGCTCGGGACGGAGCCCGGTGTCGGTCGAGATGACGTCGGCGATTTTGGTGGCGATGGCTTCGTGGGCGCGCTCCACGCGTTCGCGGACGGCTGATTCGTTCAGGACGTCGCTTTCGAAGACGAGGCGGTAGGCGCTGCCGTGGTCTGCCACGAAGGAGAAGTACGCGCGCATGGTTGCCCGAACGCGCTCCTTGTTATCCGTTGTGCTGCGAAGCGCTTGGTCGGCGGCACTTAGTAAATCCGTGATGCCGCCATCGAGGAGGGCGAGGTACAACTCGAGTTTGCTGGGAAAGTGTTGGTAGAGGACGGGCTTCGACACCCCCGCGGCATCGGCGATCTCATCCATACCTGCGGCGTGGTAGCCACGCTCGACGAACACTGCCCGCGCCGCTCCCATGACCTGTTCACGCCGTTGCTCGCGCGGCATGCGCGTTCCGCGCACTGCATCCATTGCACTGGTCATTCCGGCAGGTTATCCCTTCGACAGACTTAGGCTGGTGGTGTGAGGAGTTCCGTACCGGCCCTGAGCGTGGATCACCTCACGGTCACGTACGGCACTGCGCGCGGTGTTCAGGACATCTGCCTCGATGTCACCGGTGGCGAAGTGACCGGGCTCTTGGGCCCTAACGGGGCCGGTAAGACCACGCTGTTGCGCGCTGCTCTCGATCTTGTCCACCCTTCCAGTGGAACCGTGCGCATTTTGGGAATCGAATCCACCGATCCCAAGGCTCGGCAACAGATCACGTATTTGCCCGGGGATCTTGTGCTGCCTGGTCGTCTCACCGGCTGGGCGGTGATGCGCCGCTACACCGCGGCACGCGGCCACATTGATCAGGCTCGAATCGCCGCGCTGGCCGAGCGCTTGGAACTTGATCTATCGCGACCGGTCGGAGAGCTGTCGAAGGGCAACCGGCAAAAGATTGGATTGGCGTTGGCGTTCGCGCCGCCGGCGAAGTTGCTGTTGCTGGATGAACCGACATCGGGCCTTGATCCCCTCTTGCAACGTGTATTCGGTGACCTTGTGCAGGAGGTGGTGACTGAAGGGGCTGCAGTGCTCTTGTCGAGTCACGTCCTTTCGGAGCTCGAGGGTTTGGCAGATCGGGTGGCTGTCGTGCGCGACGGTTTTCTGGTGACCGACCAGAGCATCGACGAGTTGCGCGCGCAGGCCAGCTCGACCGTTCGGTTGCGTTTCATCGACGAGAATCAGGCGCACGGGTTCGCGCAGTCCACGGTGGGCGCCGATGTGCACGTAGACGGTGATTGGGTCGTGGTCACCTTCACCGGCGATGTCGATCCGATCGTGAAGGCGGCCGCCGGTTTCCACGTACGTTCGATTGAGTCGATGTCAGGGGAGTTGGACGACGTCTTCCTTGGCTTCTACACCGGGCAGGGTCCCTCATGAGCGGCGGCTGGACGTTCTTCGTGTCCGATCTGCGGTTGCGGACTCGATCACTGCTGTGGTGGTCGCTGGGGATCGTCGCCTTGGTGGTGCTGGTGGATGCCTTCTATCCCAGCATTGCCGGGGATCCGGCTTTGGACCAGATGATGGCCGAACTCCCAGAAGCGCTCCGACCGTTGTTGGGCCCGGATGATCTGACCTCTCCCATTGGATACTTGTCGAGTCAGTTGTACTTATTTTTCCTGCCCACGGTGATCTTGGTGTACGGCATCGGTCGCGGGACGTCGGCGATAGCTGGCGAAGAAGAAGACCACACACTTGACTTGCTGTTGGCCCAACCAGTGAGCCGGACTTCCCTGTACGTACAAAAGGTGGCGGGGGTGGTCTTCGGGATCATGGTCTTGAGCGTGGTGTCGCTACTGCCGACCCTGATCTTGGCCGGTCCCACAGGGCTGGACATACCGGTTCAAGCCCTGGTGTCGGTGACGGTTCAGATGGTGGCGTTCCTACTGGTGTTCTCGCTGCTCGCGATGTCGGTATCGGCGGCCTTCGGGCGCAAGGGCATCGGTATTGCGCTCTCGGCTGGCCTGGCTTTTGCCACTTTCTTGATAGATGGGCTTGGTCAATCCATCGATTGGCTGGAACCGGTTCGCGATCTCACCCCCTGGCGCTGGTACGACGCCACTGCCGCCATGAACGAGGGCTTCCTCCCGGGACAGTTGGCGTTGTTGGTCCTGGTGGCGGCGGTGGTAGCCGTCGGCGGGCTAATCGCCTTCCGTCGGCGTAACCTTCGTTCGTGACGTCCAGCCTCGAGGTGCCCAGCCAGCCGTTCGAACGGCATGAAACGTTGCTGGATCAACGCTCTCTTGCCTATCGGCATGCACCGTCGACTGTCGAGGGCGCGCCGAAAGCGATCTTCTTGCATGGGCTCGGTGGTTCGGCGCTGAATTGGACTGACCTGATGGGTCGCATGCGCACGCAGTTGGATTGTTACGCCCTTGATCTGCACGGGTTCGGGGCGTCTCCACCTCCGCGCGATGGCGATATGTCGCCAGCGGGCCACGCCCGCGCCGTCGCTGATTTCATCGTCGAGCACGAACTTGGACCGGTTCATGTTTTCGGCAACTCACTCGGAGGGGCCATCGCGTTGCAGTTGGCGGGTCGGCGCCCGGAGTTGGTGCGCAGTTTGACCCTGGTATCTCCGGCGCTGCCAAATTTGCGGTACGCCACGAAAGGCAATGTCCACCTGCCGGTTATCTCGGTACCGGGAATCGGGGAGCGGCTGATTCCGAAGTTCGTTGAAACGACAACACCCGAGCAGCGCGTGCAAGCCACCATCGACGGGACGTTCGCCGATCCATCCCGGATGTCTCCGGAACGTTTCGCGGAAGCGGTCGAGGAAGTGCGCACGCGGGATGCCCGCCCGTACGCCCACGATGCCTTCTTGCAGTCGTTACGCGGTTTGCTGCGAACCTACCTAGACCGCAGCGCGAATCGACCGTGGAAGCTTGCGGAAAAGGTGCAGGCACCCACCTTGTTGGTGTACGGCCGCAAGGACCCCCTTGTCGATTCGCGCACCGCGCATCGCGCCACCAAGCACTTCACGAACGCCCACGTTGTGGTGTTACCCGATAGCGGGCACGTGGCGCAGATGGAGCATCCGGAGTTCGTGCAGGCGGCGTGGGACCGCTTCATCGCGCCAGATTTCGCTACCTCCCACTAGTTCTCGAAAGTTATCCACAACCCGGAAATCGGGTCTATTCCGCGTACCCGGTAAACACTTAGCGTCGATGACGGCCAACGGAAGGGGTCGTCATGCACGCTCAGTGGTGTCACGAAGTCGAAAGCCGGGTTCGCGATGAGGTCCGCGCGCTGCGCCTAGACCCGTTGCACGATGTTGAACGGGTGCACGGCCTAATCGACCGGATCAGTGCAGAAGTGGTGATCGGCGCCGGATCTGTTGCGGGGGAGCACCTCGAGCGGTCCGTGGCTGCCGATGTGGGCCAGGTGAGTCAAAGCGTCCAGCACGCCATCAGCGGATTCGGCCCCTTGCAACCCTTTTTCGAAGACGATTCGATCGAGGAGATCTGGGTCAACGAACCCGGCCGGGTGTTCGTGGCCCGACAGGGGATCAGTGAGTTGACGCCCGTCGTCATGACTGCCGGGCAAGTGCGCGATGTGGTGGAACGGATGCTGCGCTGGTCGGGGCGGCGGTTGGATCTGTCGCAACCGTTCGTGGATGCAACGTTGCCCGATGGCAGTCGCTTACATGTCGTGATCCCCGATGTCACCCGGGAGCACTGGGCGATCAATGTGCGCCGGTTCGTCGTCCGGCCGCGCAATATCCACGATCTCGTTGCTACCGGGACCGTCACCCCGCAGGCGGCGTCGTTCTTGGAAGCATCTGTCATCAGCGGCTGCAATGTGATCGTCGCGGGAGGCACCCAAGCCGGAAAAACCACTCTTTTAAACGCACTCTTGGGTTCGATTCCCACGCGAGAGCGGATCATCAGTTGCGAGGAAGTTTTCGAGATCCGTTGCGACCACCCGGACTGGGTGGCAATGCAAACACGCGATGCGAGTTTGGAAGGCACAGGTGAGATCGCACTGCGTCGTTTAGTTCGCGAAGCCTTGCGGATGCGACCCACCCGGTTGATCGTCGGTGAGGTGCGCCAAGCCGAATCGTTGGATCTGCTCATCGCCATGAACTCCGGAATGCCATCGATGTCGACTTTGCACGCCAATAGCGCACGGGAAGCGGTTACCAAGCTGTGCACGTTGCCGCTGCTAGCCGGGCAGAACATTCCCGGGGATTTCGTGATTCCCACTGTCGCTTCGAGTGTGGATCTGGTGGTGCACACCGCCACCGATCCGACCGGGCAGCGGCGGGTGCGCGAGATCAGTGCGCTTACGGGCCGGGTGGAATCTGGCACGGTGGAGATCGCGGCGATCTTCTCGGACCAAGGTGAAGGTCTGCAACGTGATCGCGGTTTCCCCGCCCGCAGTGATGCCTACCGTCGACACGGTTTTGACGTCGCGGCGCTGCTCGGTGCTGGCTCAGGCGTTCATTCGCGGGCGGTGGCGGCCTGATGGGCGCGCTGGTTGGTCTCGGCGCCGGATTGGGGATTTTGTTCATCATCGGGCACCTTTTTCAGGGCCGCGCTGCTCATCGCAGCCGTCCGCGCCGGAGCGGGCGGTTGCAAGCATTGGTGCACGCCGCTGCCATCCCGCGGTTGACCCCGGCAGGACTCATCGGTGCCTGTGTGGGTTCAGCCTTTGTGATCGGCTCCTTGGCACTGATCGTCACGGCTGTTCCCATGGTTGCGTTGCTCGCAGCCATGGGATCGGCAGGTGTGCCGGTGGTACTCCTACGACGCCGCATCGCCCAGCAATCCCAGGCGCGCCAAGACTCCTGGCCCGATGCCGTTGATCAGTTGGCTTCAGCGGTGCGGGCTGGTTTGGCACTGCCAGAGGCAGTGGGGGACCTTGCCCGCCGTGGCCCGGTTGCTTTGCGGTTGTCCTTTCGGGAGTTCGATGTGGAATACCGGGCCACTGGATCTTTCACTCGCGCCCTCGATGCACTGCAAGACGCCCTCGCCGATCCGGTGGCCGACCGGGTGTGTGCGTCACTGCGGATCGCCCGTGACGTTGGCGGTAGTGACCTCGGTCATGTGTTGCGCACATTAAGTGCACTCCTACGTGAGGACCTACGGACACGTGGTGAAATCGCCGCCCGACAGTCATGGACGGTCAACGCTGCGCGTATCTCGGTCGCGGCCCCGTGGCTAACCCTGGCTCTCCTGTGCACGCGCCCAGAGGCGGTCGCGGCGTTCACCTCGTGGATGGGAACGCTGGTTCTCGCCGGATCGGCTGTTGTTTCCTTTCTCGCCTATCGGCTCATGCGTCAGCTCGGCAAATTGCCAACCCCGGAACGGGTGATCGCATGAACTCTCCGGTGGTAGGTGCACTGCTCGGGCTCGCCGCGATGACCGGCACATTGGTCATCGTCGGTCGGTTGCGCGCGACAGCTGCACCGAATTTGGCGGAACGAGTCGCGATGCATCGCGGTCTGCGCACCCCGCGATCGCGTGAAGTCGGACCGGTGGGCACGTACCTCGCGCTGCTGGTACCCCGCGTATTGCGTTCCGGTGATGGCGGGGGTGATCGGCTCGCGCAAGCTGGGCGCGCGGGTGGGCTCGCGCGGATGCGGGTCGATCAGATGACCTGGGGTGGTCTCGGCTTGATCGCTGGAGCCGGTCTCGCGGCGTGGGCAGTGCTAGGCGGAGCTACACCCTTCGCCATGGTGCTGCTCCCAGCGCTCGGCGCGGTGTTGGCGCTGCTCCTTTTGGATCGACGCATCAGTGCGCAGGCCAAACGTCGGCGGGCACGCATCGAAGAGCAACTTCCCGATGTGGCCGAGTTGCTGGCTTTCGCGGTGGCAGCAGGTGAATCAATCGTTCCGGCT
>DASYOJ010000139.1:0-6552 GCA_036007925.1 Candidatus Nanopelagicales bacterium | reverse complement strand
AATATCGGGTTTCCCCGGCATCGTGATGCTCGATCGACGGTTGCTAGGCCGTCACAAGGGCGCACAATTACATCTGCCCTTGACTATTGGGCCAACTCGGCTTCGACCACCGTCCGACCCTCGTCGCGATACCGACGCCAGTCCAACGTCAGGTCCTCGAGCATGCGCGATCCCATTCCGGGAACGGAATCCGCCGCCGGGCCGTCACCGTCATCAACGACGACTACCGCTACTCGGCTTCCCCTCACATCAATGCGGACGTCAACGCTGGATGCCGACCCATGCCGGATCGAATTGGCCACACACTCAGTGACAATCTCACCAACACTCGCGATGGCCACCGGGGATGCCTCAAGAAATTCACTCTCCTCTTCGCCAACAGTCCACGTTACGGTGGCTATCCCGGACCAAAGCTCCACTATGTCCTCAAGGGCAGAAGTGATCGATACCCCTGCAGCAGATCCATGTTCTATGCCGCTCACCGCTCGCGTGATTTCCTGCCCGATCCGGGCAGCCAGAGTTGAATTCACATCGGATTGCTCATGCAAACGCATCCGTGCTGCAACAAGTGCACTTTGCACTGACCCATGGATGAGGTAGCTCAACTGTCGCCGAGCAAAGAATTCCTCTTGGGCAATCCGATTTCTTTCTTCCTGCACACGCGCAATCGAATCCTCCAGTAATCGCACATTAACGCGTCGTTGCTCGATGATCACGTTGGCTACGGCCAAGGTAACGCCTACCGCGGTGCCAACGATTACTGCCGGAACAGTCAATCCGGTAGGACTGGGCAGCGAACTGGAGGCGGTGAGGACGAAACTTGCGACAAAGCTCAGGGAAGTGATGGCACCGGCGAGAACGATTGCCGGAAAAGTCCAGACGCGAATGTGTGCCAGAGCACGGCTCACCGCCCAGATGAGGATTCCGATAGTGAGCCCCACGACGAATGCGAAAATCAACCCGGCCCCGAGGTTTTCTGCGCGCCCGATCTGCGAAAGGGCAGCAATGAACGCCAAGAGCCCTGTTGCCGCAGGCTTGAGTAGCCGACCGACGGGAACATGACGCGGGAACCTTGAACCTCTCGGCGGACCGGAATAGACCGACTTATCGTCGTCGTACAAGGAAATTCTCTCGCTCAGCAACTGATCTATGAGCGGTCGCAGATCGTCATCTACCGTCCGCGCCAGTTTGCCTTGTATGTCCATTCTGTGTTCTTCGGATTCACCGACACCGGCTTCGATTTCTGCAACGAGGGGCTCCACGAGCCGGCGGACCTGATGGGCAGTTCGCAACTGCAGCTCCCGGAGTTGACGAGCAGCCTGCCGAGTCAAAGCACTTACTCTTTGTTGCTGGTAGGTCAACTCGGACAAGATCTGCCGGTGGTGGTAGGAGGAACTGACCAGGATCCCGGTCATCACCAGATAGGGCGGCTGTGTCACGAGTCCGCCCGTTACCCGATACTCCAACTCAATGGCAGGTGCAAGGCCCAAGGCATACGCCACAAGCGCCAAAATGACCGCACGCGCCAGCGCCGCGGTGATGATCACCGAGAGGTTCGCGGCTGCGGTGAAACGTCCCACATTTCGTTGAATCCAACGTCCGAGGAAGAAGACGAGGCTCAGGGCTACCCAGCCGACGAGAGCGACCACGAACCACTGAAGTCGACTGCCTCCGAGTCGGCTTGGATCGATGAATAGCGGGCCAGCAACGGCATAGGGCAGGTCCACCAAGGTGGCCAGGAAACCGATTGCCGTTCGATCTCCCAAGCGCGCCCATCCCTCACGCAACTCCGCGGCGAAACGCTCGTGCTTGGCCCGAAGGTCGGTCACGGCTCGGCGCCGCCTTCGCCCAGTCTCGACACAGCCGAAGTCTCACGAGGCAACCCAGGGCAATACAGCGTTACACCGGGTTCCCCCGGTGTTTGGTTCCGCATGGTTACGACAAGACCCGGCGGTTAGCCGTATCTGTCGTATCCGTCGGGCCACGACCGGCAACGAGCGGCAACCGGAGGGCACCGGGAGCCTCGGCGGGCACCACAGGGTGCTCCGGGGCCACGGCGGCCACCGGGATGTACCGCGCCCCCACCGGGGGCCGCTGGTCGGCTTGCCCCTTGTTGGGCCACATAGCCATCGCGCGCTCGGCTTGCGCGGTGATGGTCAGGGAGGGATTCACTCCTAAGTTCGCGGTGATGGTTGAGCCATCCACGATGTGCAGGCCCGGATGGCCGAAGACCCGCTGATAGGCATCGACCACGCCGGTGTCCGCATCCGCGCCGATCACGCACCCGCCCACGAAGTGCGCTGTCAAAGCGGCATCGAAGTTCTCGAACACGCTCGCCCCGGGAACCCCACCGATTTTGTCGGCCACCCGCCGCACTACATCCTGCGCCACCGGCATGTACGTAGGGGCCGGGGTGGATTGGCTCGTATCTGTCGTCAAGCGCCATCGGGAAAAGCGCCCAAAGCGTCCGCGCTTGCCGATCAAGGTCAGTGAATTGTCGACCGGCTGCATGATTAACGAGATGACCGTGCGTTCGGACCACTTGCGTACGTTAAGCAACTGGGCGGCAACACCGGGCTGACGCACGAGCTCTTCGATCCACACCCGCCACCTCGGTACCCCGGCCCGCGGCTGAGTGAGCACCGATTGCAGCAGTCCCATCGAGTTCGATCCCTTGCCATAACGCACTGGCTCCACATGCGTGTGTTCGTCTGGATACCAACTTGAGGTGATGGCAACGCCTTTGGTGAAGTCGGTGCCGGTGGTGCTGACGTTACGCGCGACCGCACCAAGGATAGATTCGGAATTGGTTCGCGAGAGTCGCCCGAGCATGCGAGACAACCGCGGCAACCGGCCCTCGTCTTTCATGCGGTGCAACAACTTCTGCGTGTTGTAGGTACCAGCAGCCACGATCACCTGCTCGGCTGTGTACCAACGACGAATTCGATCACCCAAGGCGCCGGTGGCCTGCGTTTCGATGCGGTAGCCCCCGTCGGGCAGCGGATCAATACCAACCACGGTGGTCATCGGGTAGACCCGTGCGCCTGCCGATTCCGCCAGGTGCAGGTAGTTCTTGGGAAGTGTGTTCTTGGCCCCCCACCGACACCCGGTCATGCACTCTCCGCACTCGATGCATCCGGTGCGCGATGGCCCGCGGCCACCGAAGTACGGATCCGGCGCGGTGACACCCGGAGTTCCGAAATACACGCCCACAGGAGTCATCCGGAAGGTGTGGCCCACGCCCATGTCGTCGGCCACCTGCTTCATGACGATGTCCGAGGGAGACATGGTCGGGTTATCGGCAATACCGAGCATGCGCCCGGCTTGGTCGTAGTACGGCGCGAGTTCGCTCGCCCAGTCGGTGATGCCCGACCACTGCGGGTCGGTGAAGAAGCGATTGCCTGGCACGTACAGCGTGTTCGCGTACACCAGCGATCCACCGCCCACGCCCGCACCGGCGAGCACCGCCACGTCTTTGAGTACATGAATGCGCTGGATGCCGAACATGCCCAGCAACGGCGCCCACAGGAACTTGCGCAGATCCCAGGAAGACTTTGCGAAGTCCTCGTCGCGGAACCGGCGACCGGCCTCGAACACCCCGACCCGGTAGCCCTTCTCGGTAAGCCGCAACGCGGAGACCGAGCCACCGAAACCCGAGCCGATGATCGCGACATCGAGGTCGAAAACAACTGGATCGCTCTTCGGCGCAGCCACGAGTCCTCCTATTTCAACCCAAGTTTCTTCATAACGCCCATTGCCCCCGCAAGGGTGTCACCCCAGCGCTCATCGGACCACCCGAATTGCGGACCGAACCCCAAAGCTCGCTGGGTAGCGATGGTCTGCGCCTCGGTGTACTTGAGCATGCCCTCGTCCCCGTGCCGGCGCCCCAGGCCCGAGGCCCCCATGCCGCCCATCGGCGCTCGCTTGCTCGCCCAGGCCGCGGCGTACCCCTCGTTGACATTCACGGTGCCGGCGCGCAACTGCCGGGCAATCACCTGGGCCGCGCGGTGGTCGCGGCTGACCACCGATGCGTTCAGGCCGTACTCGGTGTTGTTCGCCAAACGGACGGCTTCAGCGTCCGAAGCGACGGGATATACGGCCACCACCGGCCCGAAGGTCTCGACCGAGCACAGCGTCATCGAATCGTCCACGCCGGTGAGGATGGTCGGTGCGTAGAAGTACGGACCGACGTCCGGTCGGGCTTTGCCACCAACAACGACGTTAGCCCCGCGTTCCACAGCATCATCCACGTGCGCAGCTACGCGATCGAGCTGCTTTTCGGAGATCAACGAGCCAACATCCGATCCCCAACCCACGTGTGCACTCATCCGTAGCGCTTCGGTTCTGCGCGCGAACGCCTCAAGAAACGGCTCGTACTCGCTCTCGGCTACATAAATGCGTTCCATGGCAATACACAGTTGTCCGGAGTTGGAAAAACTCCCCCGCACCGCGATCGATGCCGCCCACTCCGGTTCGGCATCAGCACGCACGATCATCGCGTTCTTGCCGCCGAGCTCCATCGAGCAGCCGATCAGGCGCTCGCCGCATCGCTGCGCCACCTGACGACCCACAGCGGTGGAGCCGGTGAACATCACGTAATCCGAACGATCGATCACCCACGGACCCACCACAGGTCCTTCACCAGACACCACGGTGAACACGCCCTCGGGCAGCCCTGCCTGCGCGAGCAGATCCGCGATCCATAGTGCCGAGAGCGTGGTCTGCACATCCGGCTTCAGCACGATCGCATTGCCCGCGATCATCGCCGGGATGGCATCACTGATCGCCAGCGTCAACGGATAGTTCCACGGCGCGATGACGCCGACCACACCCTTAGGTACACGAAGTTCCATGACGCCGACCAACCCCGGGAATGCGCCCAGGTGCCGGCGCGAGCGCAGCAACCGCCGAGCATCGCGCGCGTTGTGCCGCGCGGTGATGCAGACGTCCAGCACTTCTTCGTTTGCGTCTTTGCGCGCCTTACCAGTCTCCCGCTGCACCAGATCCAAACCAACGTGCCGGTTCTCCAGCAGCAGATCGTGGAATCGCAGCATCACCGCGCAGCGAGACGACAGAGGCATCGCAGACCAGCCAGCTTGCGCAGCGCGCGCTCGCGCGAAGGCCGTGTCAACATCGGTCTCGGTGCTGGTGGGCAGCGAGTAGAGGACATCACCGGTAAACGGTTCGAGAACCGTCACCTCGCTACCAGCGGCGTGGAGATAGTTCTTGAGCACGTCATCACTCACGATCAACCTCGCTCACCTCACCGTCTTTCCATCGAATCTACCGCCCGGTCCACCACCCGTCCCTCCCCCACTTCACCGTTGCCCCAGTTACTGGTGAGAAGAGCGTGATTCCCCCACCGGGTGGGGGAATCGACGTGAGTCACCCAGTAACTGGGGGAAACGGTCAGGGGAGGGTAAGGGCATGTTGTGCGGTGCCTACGAGGTGATGACCATGTCTACGCGCTGGAATTCCTTGAGATCGGAATAGCCGGTGGTGGCCATCGCCTTGCGTAGTGCGCCGACGATGTTGACCGTTCCATCGGCGCGGTGGGATGGCCCGTTCATGATCTCGGCGAAAGAACCGACCTGATCCATGATGTGGCGTTCCCCGCGCGGCAGTTCCGAGTGCCAGGCTTCTGCTCCCCAGTGCGCGCCTTGTCCGGGCGCATCGGTGGCACGCGCGAAAACTGAACCGACCATCGCAGCATCTGCACCACATGCGAATGCCTTGACGATGTCGCCACTAGATCCCATCGATCCGTCGGCGATCACATGCACGTAGCGGCCACCGGATTCGTCGAGATAGTCGCGGCGTGCGGCGGCAACTTCGGCAACCGCAGTTGCCATCGGTACGCGAATACCGATCACGTCAGCAGTGGTGTGACTGGCGCCGCCACCGAAACCAACGAGCACACCGGCGGCACCGGTGCGCATCAAATGCAGCGCTGCTTGACGGGTACTGCAACCACCCACAATCACCGGCACATCGAGTTCGTGAATGAACTCCTTGAGGTTGAGTTGCTCGCCGTTGCTGGTGACGTGTTCGGCGGAGACGGTGGTGCCGCGGATCACGATGATGTCCGCACCGGCCTTGGCTGCGATAGGTGCGAGTTCGGCGGTGCGCTGCGGGGAGACGGCAACCGAGACGGTGATGCCGGCGTCCTTCATCTCATCGATCCGCTGCTTGATGAGCCCGGGATCCACGGCAGCCTCGGCGTAGATGCGCTGCAGGTGCGCGGTTGCGGTCGTGGCGTCCTCGGTGGCGATCTGGGTGAACAGCGGAGTCGGATCGGCGTAACGGGTCCACAGCCCCTCGAGGTTCAGCGAGGCCAGGGCCCCGAAGCCGGCTAGCTCGATAGCGCTGGCTGGGGAGACGACCGAGTCCATCGGGGCGACCAACAGCGGAGTTTCGAAGGAGTAGGCGTCGATATGCCAGGCGGTGGAGACGTCTTCGGTGTTTCGGGTGCGCCTGCTCGGGGCGATTGCGACCTCGTCGAAGGAGTAGGAGCGGGCGGCTTCTTTCGAGCCGCCGATAAGAACATCGGCC
>DASYOJ010000138.1:0-1962 GCA_036007925.1 Candidatus Nanopelagicales bacterium | reverse complement strand
TTCCTCGTGCAGATGCGGTCCGCCGAGAGGGGCGTCAACCCGGCGATGTGGCACGGGGCGCTGACACAGTTGGTGACGGGTGTGATCTTGGTTGGACTTGCGGAGATGCAGGACTGGGACGTCGATCACATCAAGATCGGTGTGAAACTCGTACTCACTTTGGTAATCACGGTGCTGGCATTCGTCGGGCGCAAGAAGCCGCTGCCGCAAACCGCGCTGTGGGGCGTGATCGGTGGGTTGGCGATCGTCAACATCTTCATCGCCGTCCTGTGGTCCTGACCGACCGACCCTCCCTCCCCACTCCCCTTCCCCCTTCCCCCTTCCCCGTTTCCCCGGATTCCGGGGGAAACGCTCAGTCTTGGCTCGTTTCCCCCGGGATAGCCCCGGTTATGCGCGTTGCCCCCGGATTCGGGGGGAAACGCGTGGGTGGGGAGATGTGGTTAGGGGACGTTGATGACGTGGAAGGTCTCGGCCAGATGGCCGTCGGGCAGGCCGGCCTCGTAGGCGGCTGCTGCCAGCCAGCCGCGGACCCTCTCTTCGATCTGCTCCGGTGCCGGCAGTTGGGATTCATGGCAGGAGATCGCCCGCATCTTGTCGGTGAAGGTGTCGGTGACATCGATGAATCGGTTTGGTGTGGGCGAGGCCATCATCCACACCTCGGGCACGATCCAATCTTCGAGGCCTTCGTCGTTTAGCAGACTGGGGTGCGCGAAAGGGTTGCGGGCGTCGGGGTAGACCGCGCGGATCGCGGCTTCGCCCGAAGCAAGGTGGTCCGGGTGGGAGGCCGGGAGGCGATCCCACATCCGATCGGGGGATTGGATCAACATCCGCTGGGGTCGGACCTGCCGGATGAGCCGGCTGATGTCCCGGCGCAGGTCCTGCGAAACGGTGACGTCTCCATCGGTGTACCCCAGGAAGTGCACGTCCTGCACGCCGATGGACGCCGCGGCTGCCCGTTGCTCACGCTGACGGATGGCCGGGATCTGCGAACGGGGGATCGTGGGGTCGAACCCGCCGGCATCGCCATCGGTGACGATCCCGTAGCTGACAGATATGCCCGATTTGGTCCACTGGGCGACGGTTCCAGCCGCCCCGAAGTCGACATCGTCGGGGTGGGCCATGATCGCCAATACCCGCTCGACTTCGCTGTCCTGTGCCACGCCTGACCCTCCAAGAAATGAATTTTTCCGACGCACCATGGGACCCATTGACAACTTGTGACACTTTCGTGACACAGTAGGTGGGTGCTTCCCCGGCTTCCCCGCCATTGTGCCGTGCCTGCTACCCGGGCACGAGATCGGCGTGGCCTGCTCGCCGGCGTCGCCATCGCCGCGAGCGTGGGAATGACGACGTCTCTTCTAGCTGGCCCCGCTTCGGCGGTTCAGGGCAACCTCACCTGGCAGCCAACGACCTGGACCGGCCCAGCCGCTGGTCCGCCGGTTCCCGGAGAAGGTCTTCCCGCTGCAGCCACCCCTGCCGCGCTGCCACCGCTTCCGGCGGATGCGGCCGTCAACATCGAGTACGAGCCGCAGACCACCTGCGAGGACTCACCCAAGCCCGGCGCGCTGCGCTTGGAGCAGATCATCAAGCAGACCTACGGCTCGAGCGAGTACACCTGGATTCCGCGCGATTGCGATCGCGGTGGACGCAGCGAACACAAGGAGGGGCGCGCGATCGACTGGATGGTCGATGTCCGCGACCCGCAAGATCGTGCCAACGCCGAAGCGTTCTTGGCCTGGCTGCTCGGCCCGGACTCCGCGGGGCGGCCCTACGGCAACGCCTTGCAACTGGGCATCATGTACATCGGCTGGCATGACCGGTTCTGGCGCGGCTACGACCGCGAGCGCGGTTGGACCGAATTGAAAGGCTGCTTTGCCAAGACCGAGAAGAAGTACGACAACTACTGCCACCGCAACCACATCCACATCTCGCTGACCTGGGCGGGGGCGCGCGGTGAGATCA
>DASYOJ010000137.1:0-5840 GCA_036007925.1 Candidatus Nanopelagicales bacterium | reverse complement strand
TCAGGCGTGAACGAGGCGCGCCTGTCCTGGGCCAACCCGAGCGATGGCCCGGCCCCCGAGGGTGTCTACGTGCAGGTAACCGGACCCGAAGGGTTCGCCAAGGTCGTGGCACTCCCGGGGCCGGTTACCGAGGGAACGGTCAGTGGTCTCCGCAACGGCGTTGCGTATTCCTTCAAGGTGGTGACCGCCACGCGTGATGGTTCGGCCGCGCCGAGCGAAACGGTCACCGCCACCCCGACCACCGGTATGGAGGGTGTGGTCGCCGGGTTGATCGTGGAGTTCGAACCCGGTAGCGAGAAGGCCAGGGGTGAGAAGAATGTGCCGGGTAAAGAGCGCGTTGCCGACGTCGACTTGACCGTGGCGGAGAAGGTCTCCGACGACGCGGTCCTGGTCGAGATGTCCGAGCCGGTGGACGTAGACACTGCCACGCGGATCGCCGAGGATCTGGCGCAGGACGAGGAAGTCGCCTGGGCGGAGCCCGATCAGTTCCTCTTCACCGCGAGTGAGTCAACCAACAACGACGACGCAACCAGCGCCACGTGGAATCTCGGCGGTGCGTACGGAGTGGACGCGGCCTACGTCAAGGAGCGCGAGAACGCCGGTGAGGGTGTCACAGTTGCGGTGATCGACACCGGCATCACGAACCACCCGGACCTGGTCGCGAGCCTGGTGGATGGCCACGACTTCGTGTCCAGCCCCGAGCAGCTCGCCGCAGTCCGGCAGGCGAATGCCCCACCCGTCGCGTTCGACGGCGATTACGTCGACACGAGCACTTTCGGCCCCATCGGCCGCGATAGCAATCCCGCGGATCCGGGTGATTGGCGGGGAACGTCTCCTGCGCGGGACTCCTCCTGGCACGGCACCGGTATGGCCGGGTTGATCAACGACGTTGCCCCCGGCGCCAAGGTGCAGCCGATTCGTGCGCTGTCCTGGCGCGGTGGACTCCTGTCGGATATTGCTGCGTCGATCACCTGGGCTTCCGGCGGACAAATCGACGGCGCACCGACGAATGCGAATCCGTCGAAGGTCATCAACATGTCCTTCGCCGTTGAAGCCACCTGTCCGACCGCATTGCAGGACGCCATCGATGGGGCCCGCGACCGCGGGGCCATCCTCATCGCCGCTGCGGGTAACGCCTCGGATGATGCATCGAAGTTCGCTCCCGGTAACTGCACCGGCGTGATCACAGTTGCCTCCACCACCGAGCAGGGCACCCGCGCGGACTACTCCAACTACGGTCCCGCGATCGATATCTCCGCCCCCGGCGGTGACACCACCACACCCGTGCCCGTGCTGTCGAACACCGGCACCACCACGCCAGGTGAGCCAACCCGCGCCGGTGACTTCGGCACCTCCGTCAGCGCCAGCCACGTCGCCGCGGGAGCCGCGATCCTCGCCACCGCCAACCCCAGCATCACCCCTGACGAGGCGTACCAAACGCTCACCGGCAGGGACTACACCAAAGCCTTCGCGGGCCCCACCTGCGATGCCGCGAACCCGGACTATTCCTGCGGCACCGGCATCCTCACCCTCGTCCAAATCCAAACCGCGTGCATTCCCTTCACGTACACCTACGACGACTACACCGTCGTCGAGTTCCAGGGCGCTGGGACGTGTGAGTGGACCGTTCCGTCCGAGGTTTCCTCGGTTGACGTTCTCGCTGTCGCTGGTGGCGGTGGCGGCGGCGCCTGGATCGGCGGCGGTGGCGGTGGCGGCGGTGTCACGGACACCTCGGTGACTACGCCTTCCGGTGTCATGGTCACACCCGGTTCGCAAATCTCAGTCACAGTCGGCGCCGGCGGGTCCGGTGCGATCAAGAACAGCGATGGCTCTCTCACGGTTGGCGCCGATGGCGGAACCTCGACCTTCGGCGCATCGACGGTGGTGACAGCACTTGGCGGTGGCGTCGGGGCTTCATTCTACGACCAGACAGCGGGCACCGGCAGCAATGTCGCGACGGGTGGCGGCGGATCGGAGATCGACGGGAGCACCGGGCAACGCGGTATCGGCCAAACCAGCGACGGTGGTGCCGCATCCACGAACAATCAACCGCACCCTGCCGGCGGCGGCGGCGGAGCCGGCGGGGACGGCAATGCGAGCACCGGAGCAAGCTGCGGCGTCGGAGTTGGCGGCGCCGGCGGACCTGGAGCGAGTTCGTCCACCACCGGTGCTGCCGTCTACTACGGAGGCGGTGGTGGCGGAGGTGTGCACGGTGCCGTTGCAATCCTCAGGTCATGCCCCACCGACGAGTGGGGAACATCTGGTGCAGGCGGCATCGGGGGCGGCGCGACCGGGGCGTCTGCTACTTCCGTGAACGACAGCCTGACCGCCGCTTCGGGCACCGACGGTCTCGGCGGTGGAGGCGGCGGCGCAGCCACTGTGTACACCGACACCTACAAGAACCGTTCGCAGGGCGGCGATGGCGGCGACGGTGTCGTCATCGTTCGCTATCTCACCAACTGGATCTCGATCAGCGCTGGTGACAATCAATCCGGCCTGCCATCGCAGGCACTGGGAACCGATCCGCAGGTCCAAGTAACCAATGCCGATGGCACCGGTGTTGATGGCGTGACGGTCACGTTCGCCGTGGCCGCCGGCGGTGGATCGGTGGGCAGTGCCAGCGTCACGACTTCTGGGGGTGGTTACGCGTCGACGTCGTGGACGCTCGGCAACGCGAGTGCAACGCAAACACTCACCGCAACGGCGGCGGCGGTTGGTGGATCGCCGGTGACCTTCACCGCATCGACGCTCTACACGCTCACCTATGACGCGAATGGGGGCGCATCGCCTCCCGCGACCCAAACGGGTGTTGACGGCGCCGACCTGACAGTGGCCGCAAAAGGATCGATGTCGAGAACCGGCTACCTGTTCGATTCGTGGAATACCGCAGCCGACGGCTCCGGGACGACCTACAACCCAACCGACACCTACACGATGTCCGCAGCGGATGTGACCTTGTATGTGCAGTGGACGCCGGACATTCAAACCCTTAGCTACTCCGCCAACGGGGGAAGCGGTGCGCCAGCACCGGTCGTGACGGTAAGTGGCGGACAGGTGACCGTTTCGGCTACAACTCCCACGCGCACCGGGCACACCTTCGACTCCTGGAACACCGCGGTCGACGGCACGAGCGATGAATACAACGCCGGGGAGATCGTGACGATGCCCGCGGCGGATGTGACGCTGTTTGCCCAATGGACACCGAAGACCTACACGATCTCCTATGACGCCAACGGCGGCACCGGCGCACCCAGCAACGCACCCGGCACGTACGGGACGAGCTTCACGGTCTCCTCGACCGAACCGAATCGCTCGGGCTACACCTTCAACGGGTGGAACACCGAAGCTGACGGCAGTGGCGTCTCCTGGAACGCCCAGCGGACATTCACCGTGCTCGGTGATGTGGACTTGTACGCGCAGTGGGTCGCGGTCAACTTCACGTTGATTTACAACGGAAACGGTGGCTCAGGTGCGCCCGGCCCACAAGAGGTGGCAACCGGTACACCTGCGACCGTCTCCACGACCGAACCCTCGCGGGTCGGGTACACGTTCGACAAGTGGACCACCGAAGTCGCGGGCGGTGGTGACGCCTACAGCAACCCGAGCAAGACCGGGACTTCTGATCAGATCGCCAGCATGCCGGCTAGCGATGTGACGTTGTCCGCGCAGTGGGATGCGATCCCCTACTCGATCACGTACGCCGCCAATGGGGCGTCGGGCTCGGTACCGAACCCACAGACGAACCTGAATTACCTGGGATCGGTGACCGCGTCGTCTGCGTCGTCGTTGACCTATGCCGGTCACACATTCCTCGGTTGGAATACCGCCGCGGACGGATCGGGAACGCAGTACTCCCCCGGAACCACCTTCTTGATGCCTGCCGAGAGTTTCACGTTGTACGCGCAGTGGTTCGCGCTGACGAGTGCCGTCACCTACGACGACAACGGAGGCAGCGGTGGGCCGGGATTGGAGTCCGCCACGACCGGGTCGACAGTCACGGTGTCCTCGATTCGGCCCACGCGAGCAGGATTCACGTTCACCGGCTGGCTCAGTTCCCTCGGGGGAACCGTGACAGGCGGCGACACGTTCACGATGCCGGCCACGTCCGTGACGTTGACCGCACAGTGGCAAGCGCAAGGCTCCGGTGGCGGACAGTCGAGCGACGACGGGACGACCACTCCGGGGAATGACATCACTCCGGGGAATGACATCACTCCGGTGAATCCAATCGATCCGCCCTCGCAAGTGATGGACGGTGAGGATCTCGCGGTCGTCACTGAGGGTGGTGAGCCGGTGACGGTGGTGCTGCGCCCGACCGAGGGTGAGGACGGCTGGGAGGCCGTGGGATCCGGCTTCGATGTGGTGGTGCGAACCGAGACACCTGCTGGTGCGCCGGTGCCGCTCGCGAATGATCGCCGCTTGGCGGTGCCGCAAGGCGGCATCGTGCAGGCCGCAGGCGACGGGTATCAAGCGTCGTCGGTGGTGCGGGTGTTCTTGGTGCCGCGAACATCGCAGTCGCAAACCAGCGCGCGTAACGGAGCGATTCCCCGCGCCGTTACAGGATCGATCTACTTGGGTGAAACAGGCGTCGATGCCGTCGGTGAGTTCGCGGCGTCGTTCGCCGTTCCGTTGAGCGTCGCGGTCGGCGACTACGTGCTGCAGATCAACGGCGTGAGTGCAGCGAATGCAGTGCGCTCGCTGAACATGGGACTGCTCGTGGAACCGGGAGCCGCTCCCCTGCAGCCGGGCAAAGTGCAGCGCGCCGGCTTCTTCGAAGGCCTGTCTGTCGACTTCAGCGCACCCGGCAAGCGCAAGCTGCGGCAGATCGTGCGCGGCATTCCGGACGACGCGCAGGCGGTGCAGGTCCTGGTGACGGGTGTGTCCGTGGGACTCGATGACCTCGAGGCGAACGCCGTGTTGGCGGCGAAGCGTGCGTCGTCGTTGGCGACGGAACTCACCCGCCGGGGCATCACCGGGGAGTTCACCGTCAACGTGAGTACCTCGTTCACCGCAGACGGGGCCGAGCGAGCGGCGGCAGGGAAAGCCGACGTGCTCACCACCGCGGCGGGCAAGCCGCTTTCCACGGTGACGGTGCTGTTCCAGGAGCCGATCAGCCCCTGATGACGTCGTAACTTGTCCGCAAGTTGGCGTGAATTGTTCCTTCTAACTGATCCCCGGCTGGTTCACTCGGGGATCATGGCTTGTAAACGTTTCCCTTCGACTGCGAGCAGGAGTCCATGGACATGACAGCAGGGCACAGCAGCCAGCGAGCCTCCGAGCGGGGCCTGGTCCTGTCGATGATGCCGATGCTGCTACAGGCCATGGGCGCCGATGCGAACTCGGTCCTGCGCGATAGCGGCCTGCGCTGGGATCTGTTCTCCAATCCCCCGGACGCGTTGACTCCGGAGGACTACTTCGCGCTGTGGTCGGCGATGGATAACGCGGTCGAGGCTGCCGGGAACGGTCCGATGCCGCTGCGGCTGGTGGATCTGGTGAGTGTCGAGTTCTTCGACCCGATGATCTTCGCGTTCTTGAACAGCCCGAACGTGAAGACGGGAATCCTGCGCAACGCCGAGTACACGAAGGCAACGTCGGTCTCCCGACTGCGGGTGATCGACACACCGAACGGACTCGCGATCGAATACCGGTGGCCGGCACCGTTCGATGCGCCACCGGTGGTGTCCCTGGCCGGGCAGGTATACGGGGTGTGGCTTATTCGCCTGGCGACGAAAGTACACATCCAACCCACGCGGGTAGTCGGCCCGGACCTACCGGAGAACATGGATGCCTACGAGGAGTTCTTCGGCGTTCCCGTCACATTGGGGCCGGTTCACCGGATA
>DASYOJ010000136.1:0-6933 GCA_036007925.1 Candidatus Nanopelagicales bacterium | reverse complement strand
GGTACGGGTTCTTGATGGCAGTTTCAGCACGCGGTTTCGGTGAATCACCCGAATTAGAACCCGATGACCAAGCGGAGGCATCCGTCGAAGCCGGGAAGACCCGCGGGAAGCACGCCCGCGAGAAGAAGCAGGTGCACCCGTTTTGGCGCGGTCTGCGCGAGGTGGCACTCATCGTTGTCTTCGCCTTGGTGTTGTCGGCACTCATCCGTGCGTTCCTCCTCCAGGCGTTCTACGTGCCCAGTGCATCGATGGAAGACACCTTGCGTCCAGGGGATCGGATCGTCGCCTCGAAGATCACCACGGCCATCTCGGGTGTCAAGCGCGGAGAGGTCGTCGTCTTCAAGGATCCGGGTGGGTGGCTCCCGCCGCAGGTACCACCACCAGATGACTGGCGCACGAGCCTTCGCCAAGGGCTGACCTTCATCGGTGTTCTGCCGAGTGATTCCGGCGACGATCTCGTCAAGCGCGTGATTGGTATCGGTGGCGATCGGGTCGCGTGTTGTGATGCCGAGGGACGGATAGTGGTCAATGGCGTGCCACTGGATGAGGATTACATCATCGGCCCTACCGATCAGGTGCGATTCGACATCACGGTTCCAGAAGGCAGCATGTTCGTCCTCGGTGATAACCGAGGTGATTCACGCGACTCGCGCTACCACCTCGATGTCAATGACGGCGGGGTGCCTGTTGAGGATGCAGTGGGGCGGGTGTTCGTTGTGGTGTGGCCCTTTGATCGCTTCGCGATCGAAACGATTCCGTCGATCTTCGGCAATCGAGCACTCGACGGTTAAGTGTCCGCGACGTTGGAATACGAGCGTGCGCTCTTGGGCAGTGAGTGCACCCGCATCATCGCGATCGACGAAGTGGGTCGTGGGGCTCTTGCCGGTCCGGTGACCATTGGTGCCGTGCTCATCGGTAGTCACGTTGCTGATCCACCTGAGGGAATCGACGATTCAAAGAAACTCACAGCCAAGCGACGGCAGGAGTTCTGCAAGCACATCAGTAGCTGGGTTGATGGGTTGAACATTGCGCACGTGGATGCCGCGCGGATAGACGAGGTCGGAATCATGGTTGCTCTTGGCGAGGGAGCCAGTGCCGCCATTGATGGCATTGGAACAACCAACGACGACACCACCGTGGTTCTCCTGGATGGAAAGTTCGACTTTCTAACCCCGGTGCGCCCGGGCTTTGATGTTCGGATGGTGGTCGGCGGTGATGGTCGGTGCGCGAGTATTGCGGCAGCCTCGATTGTGGCCAAGGAGGAACGCGATGCGCGGATGCGCGATCTCCATAGACTGCATCCCTATTACGGTTGGGAGCGCAATGTTGGTTACGGAACGTCTGAGCATCGGGATGCGATCAAGCGCCTTGGGGTCAGTGCGCAGCATCGCGTCTCGTGGCGATTGAGTACGGGATGACCAGCGCGCTAGACGGCGCTGGGGTAGACCGCCTCGTATGGGAAAAGTTCCCCGACTACGTTGCCGTTGTCGCCACCGCACGAAACCTAGCGCCAGGACCACCCAGCGATAACAGTGAACGACTGCTGCGCGAAGCCCAATCGTGGGCGAGTTCGTGGCTGGCCGAGAACGCTGTTCAGGATCTACCGGAGGTGGCGCGTTGGCGAGAGGCGTACGCCTCCTTCGGGGTGAAACCCCGTCAAGCGAAATCCAGTGTGGAGGCGTTGATCAAGCGCGCGGAATCCGGATTACCGCGCATCGATCGCCTCACCGACACCTATAACGCTGTATCAGTCCTGCACCGCACTCCCATAGGTGGAGAAAACCTCGCTGCCTATGTCGGAGCGCCGCGCTTGGTTATTTCCGATGGCACGGACCACTTCGACACAGTCAGTGACGGGACTGTGGTTCATGAAGTAGTTCCAGCCGGTGAGGTTGTCTGGAAAGACGATGCGGGAGTGACGTGTCGGCGATGGAATTGGCGACAGTGTGTGCGCACCCGGCTGGATGAAGGGACGAAGGAGGCACTTTTCATCGTGGATGCCCTTGGTGAACAGGCCCGCACGCAAGCAGAAGCCACGGCCAGTGCTGTGCACGAGGCGTTGATGGTCGATTCACCGAACCTGCGGTGGGATTTCGTCGTTCTCGAGCGTTCGTAACCGATCATCCACAGGGTGTGAACCCCGCATCCACAGGCTCGAATTGACTCTGCCCAGCGCAAGGCTTGCGCCCGCATGCTCCACACATGAGCAAATCCAAGACGATCGATGATCGCGGCGAACTAGGTCGGCTGGGCGAGGACCTAGCCTTCGAATACCTCCGTCGTTCCGGGATGTTGGTCCTGGATCGAAACTGGCGACCACGCGGGGCTGGCATACGTGGTGAGCTGGACATCGTCGCCCGTGAGGGAGATGAACTGGTGGTCGTCGAGGTGAAAACCCGCCGATCCATCGCCTATGGCACACCTGCTGAATCGATAACCCGCCGCAAGATCCGTGCGCTGCGATCGCTGGCGCTGGCGTGGCTAGATCACCGGAGCATTCACGCCCCGAACATTCGATTCGATGTCATCTCCATCGTGATTCCCCCGGCAGGTCAGCCGGTGATCGAACATTTGCGGGCGGTCTGACATGACGTTGGCGCACATCCACGGTGCGGTGATCGCCGGCATGACCGGCGCCGTCGTGACGGTCGAGGTGGACGTTGCCGCTGGCCTTCCGGCTGTTGGCATGGTGGGTCTGGCCGACGCCGCCGTGGGAGAAGCCCGGCACCGAGCGCGATGTGCGGTGGAGAACACCGGATTGAAGTGGCCCTTAGGCCGCGTCACGATCGGTTTGTCACCGGCTCACGTGCGCAAGCACGGAACCGGATTGGATCTACCGATAGCCATCGGAGTGCTCGCCGCCCATGGGCAGATTCCACGGCTGCCACCACTTACCCAGCGCCCGGTGTTCGTGGGCGAACTTGGCTTGGACGGTCAGGTGCGGCCGATCCCCGGGGCCATCACGATCGCGTGCGCTGTGCAACAGGCCGGCTTCGCATCTGTGGTGCTGCCTGCCGAACACGTGGGGGAGTGCTCGCGGGTACCGGGAATCGAAGTGATCGGTGTGCGCACCGTGCAACAGGCTGTGGAAGTACTGATGGGCACCACCCCAGGCGAGCGCGCCGTATCGAGCAGCACTTCGGGCCTGCTGCGTCCAGAACCGGATCTGGCCGATGTACTCGGCCAAGACGAGGGACGTCGGTGTTTGGAGATCGCAGCTGCAGGACGACACAGTCTGGCGATGATCGGCCCACCTGGCGTTGGCAAGACGCTGCTGGCCGAGCGGCTGGTGGGTTTACTGCCTGATTTGGAGGAGGAATCGGCGGTCGATGTGATGGCGATTCATGCACTGGTGACCGATAACGGATTCGTAGCCGGGGAGGATCTTCGTCCACCTTTCCAAGCACCGCACCATTCCACGAGCCCGGCGGCGCTGCTGGGGTCGGTGCATGGTGGATCGGTTCGCCCCGGTTCGGTATCGCTGGCCCATCGGGGTGTGTTGTTTTTGGACGAAGCACCGGAGTTCCCGCGCAACACGTTGGAAGCGCTACGCCAACCCTTGGAAAGTTCGGTCGTTAGTTTGCACCGAGCGACCTGGAGCGGTGAGGTCCCGGCGGACTTCCAACTGATCATTGCCGCGAACCCGTGCCCGTGCGGATTCCATGGAGCTGCGAACAAGAAGGCGGCGGTGTGTCGTTGCCCCCCGCCCACCCGCCGCAAGTACGCGGCGCGCATCTCTGGACCCCTGCTGGATCGAATTGATCTTCGGGTGCAGTTGCACCCGGTTCGGGCGCGAGCGCGTGGAGAGTCATCGTCGGTGGTGGCGGCCCGCGTTGCCATCGCTCGCGAACGTGCGAAAAGCAGGTGGGGTCAGGTCAATTCGCGAGTACCGAACACGGTGGTGGCACAGCATCCCATCGAGCAGGCAGCGCAGGAGATGCTCGATAACCACCTGCGAACAACTGGGGGAATGCGCTCGACCCACCGCATCACCAAAGTTGCCTGGACGCTGTCCGATCTAGCCGGGCGCACCCGGCCGGATACCAGCGATGTGATCGAAGCCATCGAATGGCATCAACCGCTGTGGGAGGACGCCTGATGCGTGCCAATTGTCCAGAAGCCGATCCTGGATTGGACGACCCCACGGTGCTGCGCCGGGCGCGAATCGCGTTGGCGTGTGTGTGCGAGCCCGGCGAACCGGGGTTGGCCGATGCCATCGATAGTCACGGACCGGGAGCGGTCATCGCTCACTTGCTACGCGGTGACAGCTCCCTACGCATCGCACGGCGCGCCGCCATTGCAGATCGCCTCGCGGCGCTGGATCTTTCGGCGCAGTTGGACCGAACTGCCGAACTCGGCGCGCGCATCATCGTGCCCGGAGATCGAGAGTGGCCCGGTCAGCTCGCTGATCTGGGGGCGAAGCGGGTTCTCGCACTGTGGTGCTGGGGGAGCGCCGATCTTCGTCTCCATGCACTTCGCTCGGTCGCGATGGTTGGAGCGCGTGCGTGCACGCGATACGGGGAGCATGTGGCGCGCGAGTGGTCGGCCGAACTCGCAGAGCAGAGCATTGCCATTGTTTCGGGTGGCGCCTACGGCATCGATGCAGCCGCCCACCGGGGTGCCTTGGCGGTGGATCGGACAACAATTTGCGTACTAGCCGGCGGAATCGACAACGTCTATCCGCGAGGACACGATGGTTTGTTCACGCAGATCATCGAGCGCGGTGTGTTGGTCAGCGAGGCTCCGCCGGGTGAAGTAGTGCGTCGTCGGCGATTCTTGTCGCGCAACAGAGTCATTGCAGCACTCGCCTCCGCCACCTGTGTTGTTGAAGCGGCGGCTCGATCCGGCGCCGCCAGCACCGCCCACCATGCAGCTGAACTGGCGCGACCGGTTTTGGCGGTGCCTGGCTCGGTCACCTCCGCAATGTCCACGGGAACCCACCGACTGATCGCCGAGCAAATCGCCGTCTTGGCGGCCGAGGCCAGCGACATTGCCGCGATGGTGGGGCCGTTGGATGCCGGCCACAATCACGTTCCACATTTCGATGGTGCGGCCCGTGCGCAATACCGCGAAGTGATCGATGCACTCAGTGTCAACGCTGGACGGACCGTGGCATCGGTTGCGCGGCGTTCGGGTGTGGAATCGCGACACGTCCTCGCGCATCTGGCTGATGCTCAACGAATCGGCGAAGCCAGCGTCGATGAATGGGGAATGTGGCGTTACGTTCCTGGCGCGTCGTCGGCCTAGTGCGCTGCGGGCTTGCCACTATGGGGTGATGTCATCCCCGGCGGATTGGTCGCGTGCGCAAGATGGCTTTGGGCGCTACTTGCGCGATGAGCGCCGGCGCAGCCCGAACACCGTGCGCGCTTACCTGGCCGATGTTGCCGATCTGGTGGCTTTTTGCGATGACCGCGGTCTGCGCGGCCCGGCCGAGTTGGACTTATCGGCGCTGCGTTCATGGTTGGCCTCGGGTACCAGTTCAGGGCGCTCGCGTGCGACCATCGCTCGGCGGGCTGCATCCGCGCGCGCCTTCACCGCATGGTGCACGCGCCAGGGCCTGTGTGCAGTAGACCCCGGGCACCGGTTGGTCAGCCCTCGGGTAGGCACCCATCTGCCCACCGTGCTCGACCAACGCCAAGCCCGACAACTTCTCGAATTCGCCAGTCGGCACGATAGTTCGGCGATCGCTCTTCGCGACCACGCAATGCTCGAAGTGCTGTACGGCTCCGGTGTGCGCGTGGCCGAAATCTGCGGAGCCGATGTTGATGATCTGGATTTTGGATCACGAACCCTGCGGGTGATGGGCAAAGGCAGCAAGGAACGGATGGTCCCGTTTGGCTTGCCCGCAGCGCAAAGCGTCGAATCCTGGTTAGCCCTACGTTCAAGCCTGGCACGCGAAGGTGAGCATGCGTTGTTCGTGGGCGAACGTGGACGCCGGATTGACCCGCGGGTGGTGCGCCAGGTGGTCATGCGCGTGAGTGATGCCGCCGGAGTACCGGTCATCGCGCCTCATGCGATGCGACACAGTGCTGCCACACATGTCCTCGAAGGTGGCGCGGACCTACGCTCGGTGCAAGAACTCCTGGGGCACGCGAACCTGGCCACCACCCAGCGCTATACGCACGTTTCGGTTGAGAGGTTGCGCAGCACGTTCGAGCAGGCGCACCCCAGATCAGGGAGCTAGGGGAGTTACCGGCTTGAGCACCGGTATGCGGTTAATCCAGGCGATCGGATCGAGGTAGGGATCCGATGTCGCGTCGCGGGCATCCCACGCTGGGCGGCGCAACCCCAGGTGCAGGCACGTTCGAGGGCAGTGGGCGGGCCCACTGATTGTGCCCAGGACGGTGCCGGCGTGCACCTGATCGCCCGGGGCTACCTGGGCTTGTACCGGCAGGTAGCTCGATCGCACCCGTTGATGGTCAACGGTGATCGACGGGGTACCGGCCACGTCTCCCACGAACGTCACAACCCCTGAGCCGATGGCTCGCACCTGCTGGCCGTGTTCGACTGCCAGGTCCACCCCCCGGTGCCCGGCAGCGAACCGGTCCACCGGTCGCTCGAAGCGCTGCAGGACCTGCCCGAATCCCTGTTCGAGGGGGGCGACCCACGGGCCGCCGGGTAGGCCGGAGGCCACGATTCCGGCGATGGCGCTGGCAGCGGCGCTGCTGAGGATGGATGACCACATGCCTTCAGGTTGATCGACGCTAGGTGGCGGGCGGTAGCTGGCGAGGTAGCCCTGGGGAGGGCGCGCACGGGGCCTGTGGATGCTGCCCATACACTTGGCACGCTCCCGGGGAGGAAGACTTTCCCAGGAGACAACTTCGCGCGATCTGCCGCCGAGGCCTCAGAGCCCCGGCCGGATCCACTCGACGGTCCCGCTCCGGCGGGCGAGTGGGCCGAGATCGCCAGGGGCACTTCCGCCGGAAGGGCCGA
>DASYOJ010000135.1:0-24861 GCA_036007925.1 Candidatus Nanopelagicales bacterium | reverse complement strand
TGGAGAACCCGGATGAGTTTGCTGATGCCTTCGCTCGCGCATGGTTCAAGTTGACCCACCGCGATATGGGCCCGAAGTCGCGTTACCTCGGCCCGGAGGTCCCTGCAGAAGACCTCATCTGGCAGGACCCGGTTCCGGCCGTATCCGGTCCGTTGGTCAGCGATGCAGATGTTGCCTCACTTAAGGACAAGGTGCTGGCCTCTGGTCTCACCGTCTCCGAGTTGGTCTCCACTGCATGGGCATCCGCGTCCACGTTCCGCGGCACCGACAAGCGTGGTGGCGCTAACGGCGCGCGCATTCGGCTGGAACCGCAGCGTGGCTGGGCGGTCAACAACCCCGACCAACTCGACAAGGTCCTCACGACCCTCGAGGGCATCGCGTCGGAGTTCAACGCCGCTGGCGGTGCGCAGATCTCGATGGCCGATCTCATCGTGCTCGCGGGCACCGCGGGTGTGGAGAAAGCTGCCAAGGACGCCGGTCACAACGTCACGGTCCCCTTCACCCCCGGTCGCACCGATGCGACCCAGGAGATGACGGATGTCGAGTCCTTCACGGTGCTCGAGCCGCTGGCTGATGGCATGCGCAACTACGTCACCAAGGGTCAGGTGCGTCCAGCCGAGCAGCTCATGGTCGATCGGGCCAACCTGCTCACGCTCTCGGCTCCGGAGATGACGGTGCTCGCTGCTGGCATGCGGGTGCTCGGCACCAACTACGACGGCTCGGATGTAGGTGTGCTCACCGCCAACAAGGGCAAGCTCACCAACGACTACTTCGTGAACCTGCTGGACATGCGCACGAAGTGGGAAGCGACCGACGACACCGAAACCCTCTACGAGGGCAAGAACCGCGCAACCGGTGAAGTCACCTGGACCGCAAGCCGGATGGATTTGATTTTCGGCTCCAACTCCCAACTACGCAGCATCGCCGAGGTTTACGGCGCCGCTGATGCCGAAGAGAAGTTCGTCCAGGACTTCGTCAAGGCGTGGGACAAGGTCATGATGCTCGACCGCTTCGATGTGAAGAAGTAGTCAACAAACCCCGAAAAGGGGCGCCGGCCACCAGGTCGGCGCCCCTTTTCTTGTGCTTGGACAACAGGTGCGTCAATCCCTAACCTGAGAGGTAACCGATCCAGGGAGTTTTCGTGACTAACCCGCAGTTCTTCGACGACGCCGTCGCCCTTGATAACCCGCGCGACACGATCCCCCGCGAGCCGATGCCGGCGAGCGCTGCCTACCAACTCGTGATGGATGAGGCGATGCTCGATGGCAACGCCCGGTTGAATCTGGCGACCTTCGTGACCACCTGGATGGATGAAGAAGCCGACAAGATCTACGCCGCTGCCGCGGACAAGAACATGATCGACAAGGACGAGTACCCACAAACCGCGGCCATCGAGAAGTGGTGCGCTCAAATGGTCGCCCGGATGTGGCACGCGCCGGACCCGAACACCACGATGGGTGTGTCCACCGTTGGCTCGAGTGAAGCCTGCATGCTCGGTGGGCTGGCACTCAAACGCCGCTGGCAACACACCCGCAAGGCCGCGGGCAAAGACACCAGCACACCGAATCTGGTGATGAGTTCAGCGGTGCAGGTCGTGTGGGAGAAGTTCTGCAACTACTGGGACATTGAGGCCCGCTACGTGCCGATCTCCGAGGAACACCCAACCCTCGATGCCGCGAATGTGACGGACTACATCGATGAGAACACCATCGGAGTGGTGGCCATCATGGGTGTCACCTACACCGGTGGCTACGAGCCGGTGGCCGAGATCGCCAAGGCGCTCGATGCGTACCAGGCGAAGACCGGCCTCGATGTCCCGATCCACGTGGACGGGGCTTCCGGGGGCTTTATCGCCCCGTTTTTGCAGCCGGACATCGAGTGGGACTTTCGCCTCGAGCGGGTGAAGTCGATCAACACCTCCGGCCACAAGTACGGGCTCGTCTATCCGGGCTTGGGTTGGGTTGTCTGGCGCACGAAGGAAGACCTTCCTGAGGATCTGGTGTTCAACGTCAGTTATCTCGGCGGCGATATGCCCACCCTCGCGCTGAATTTCTCCCGGCCCGGTGCGCAGGTACTCCTTCAGTACTACCTGTTTCTTCGGCTGGGCTTTCAGGGTTACAAGACGGTTCAGCAAACCACCCAGGATGTCGCCATGTTCCTGGCCAAGAAGATCGGGGAGATGGATGCCTTCACCTTGCTCAGCGACGGATCCACCATTCCGGTGTTCGCTTGGCAACTGACCCCCGGACACACGAAGAACTGGACGCTGTACGACCTTCAGCAAAGGCTCCGCGCGCATGGCTGGCTTATCCCCGCCTACCCCCTACCGGACAACTTGAGTGATCAGGTTGTGCAACGCATCGTGGTGCGCAACGGGATGAACATGGATCTCGCTTCCAACCTGCTGCGTGACATCCAGACCGAGGTGGACTATCTCGATTCCCTCGACGGTCCGCTACCGACCCCAACGAGCACCGGCAGCTACCACCACTAGTCGCGTTTGGTCCAACGGAACGTCAACGCCGCTCCAAGAGTGCCCACCACGAACCAGACGGCGAGCACGATCGCCACACCAGCAAGATTCCACTCCCCGCCGATCTCGGCTCCCTTGTAGGCATCAGGGAGGAAGACGTAGCGCATGCCCTGTGCGATCCACTTAAGTGGAAAGAGCGAGGCGATATTTTGCAACCACTCGGGTAACTGCGAGAACTGTAAGTAGACACCCGAGATGAACTGCAAGATCAGCAACGGCGGAACGATCACACTCGTAGCGCTCTTCGCGCTTCTGGGTATCGCGCTCATCGTGATACCCAGAACGGCTGAGGAGACGATGCCCAGGACGAATATCCACGACAGTGTGAGCCATTTGGCAGGCTCAGTGGGAAGCCCCGCTCCCAGGAACACTCCACCGACAACCAGCAAGATCACCAATTGCACGAATCCGGTGATGAAGACCTGACCGAACTTGCCCATGAAGTAGGAGACCGGCGCTATTGGACTGCCGGCTAGTCGCTTCAATGTGCCGTCGTTTCGTTCGGTAGCGATATCTATCCCCAGGTTTTGCGCCCCGGAGATGAAGATGCCCATCGCGACCATGGCCGGCAGGTAGTACTCCGCTGAGCTGACTTCGATCCCCAACTGCGGGATGCCGAAGTCTTGAGCGCTGAAGGCGACGCTGAAAACCAGCAGCATCATCAGTGGGAACGAGAAGTTGAAGAACATGGAATCCGGTGTGCGGACATATGTCTTGAGCTCGTAGCCGATGCGGGAAACTCCCACCCGAAAGACGCTGGGCAAAGTTGTGGTCATAGCTCTTTGCGCCCATCGAGCATCTCGAGATAGACATCTTCCAGCGTGGGGGTGCGAACGTTGAGTCGCTCGGGTTCCCCGCCCAGGCGCGCGACCAACTCGGCCACGAAAGCCGCCGGCTGATCGGAGCGTTCGCTGCGATGTTCCCCATCTTCGATCCAGCTGATCACCGGCACCCGCAGCTGCGCACCACCGATCCGCGAGACAGCATCGAGCGCCACCAATTTCCCATCGATGATGATGCCCGCGCGATCGCCGAGCTCTTCGGCTTCATCGAGATAGTGAGTGGTGAGCATGATGGTCGTCCCCTCTGCCTGCAGGCGACGGATCACTTCCCAAAATTGACGACGAACCTCCGGGTCGAAACCCGTGGTGGGTTCATCAAGGAACAGCAATTCAGGATTGCCGATCATGCCGAGGGCAACATCAACTCGATGCTGTTGCCCGCCGGAGAGCTTGCGAATCGCCACTTCAGACTTGCCGGCTAGATCCACGGCGTGGATAACTTCGTCCACATCACGTGACCGGGGGTACAACGATGCGAAGTGCTCGAGCGTTTGGCGGACGGTCAACCGACCGAGATCACCAGCTTGCTGCAGCACTATCCCGATACGGGCCCGGAAGGCTCGGTCGCCCTTATAGGGATCCTCGCCAAGTACTCGTACTTCCCCAGCTGTGCGGCGCCGGAATCCCTCGAGGATCTCGATCGCGGTCGACTTACCCGCCCCGTTCGGCCCCAGGAGGACAAAGGTCTCTCCCTGGGAAATGGTGAAGGAGATGTCATCCACGGCGTGCAGCGAGCCGTACTGCTTGGTCAGGTGATCGACTGCCACCGCGACTTCACTCATAGATCTCGCCCGTGGGACACCCCTGAACTCTAATGTTTCGACATGAATTCCTCGCTGCCCGACCATCAGCAAGCCAGCTCCTTGACCTCCGCCCAGACGCGGCGCCAGACCTGGCTCACCGGCTACACCCACCGCATCTCACCGCTGTTGTCGACCTTGGCCTTGGTCTACCTCGCCACCTTCTCAATCCAGGCGATTTGGTACGAACCACAAGCCAACTGGTTTCAGTGGATGAACACCTTCAGCAACGTGCTGTGGTTGCTGTTCGCTCTTGACCTGCTTTTCCGCTTTTCCATGTCCCCTGCCAAGAAGCACTTCTTCCAAAGGAACTGGCTGGACACCATCACAGTGGTGGTCCCGCAATTTCGCGCGCTACGAGTGTTGCGCGCCTTCACCTCTGATGGCGTGATCTCGAAGAAGACCGGACTCATCAGCAGTGGTGGGCTGACCTCCGCGGGCCTTGCCGCGCTCCTGGTTGTCTGGATCGGCAGCATCATGGTCCTGAGCGCCGAGCGCGGTGCGCCGAATGCTGAGATCGTCAACATCGGCGATGCTGTGTGGTGGTCGTTTGAGACGGTCACCACTGTCGGATATGGAGACTTCGTCCCGGTCACCTGGAACGGTCGAGTATTCGCCGTACTAGTGATGCTGGTGGGCATCAGCGTGCTGGGCATCGTGACCGCATCGCTGTCCGCAGCACTGGTGAAGCGGACCCACAAGGGGCCGGACCGCATGGATGAAGTTCTGACCGAACTCGAACAACTCAAGCAGATGGTTGCTCGGCTCGAGGCATCTCAGTCGGGCAAAACTCCCTGACGGGAAGCACTTGCCGCCACGAGGTCGTAAAGCAGCTTGGCATCAACATCCCAATCCACCGGCACCTTGATGGTTTTCTTGTTCAATCGGTAGCCGACAAGGCGATCGCGAAACTGATCGATCACGTCTGAGTCGTAGGGAGCGATGAGAATGTGCTGGGAAAAGACGCCCAGGCCGAAGACATATGTGTCACCGATCGTGACCATCGGCTGATTCCAGGCGATCACAACGGATGCCTGAGGAAATGCATCCGTGATGCTGCTCAAGATGGCACGCACGGTGTCCTGTTTGATCTCGTCGTGTTCGGCAAGGTACTCGTCAACGGAAGTAAAACGTCGGGAACTGGTTGATCCACGGGAGTACTGCACGAGTGCGTTGGCGTGCACCCGAGAGAAACCATGCTTTTCTTGTAAGAACGCCATCTGCTCGGGATAGGTCTTGCCGGCGACCTGTTTCATTTGTGCGTGCCAATGCGACATGGGCTTGCCATACCGCTTCTCGATCAGCGGGAAGAAGGACGCCCGATTCGCTTTATCGGCCACAGCCAGATCGTAGATGCGAGGTTGCCGAATGACTGCCATAGTGAGGAGGTGAACAAGACACGTTGTCTGCGAGCCACCCTCGCCGGCGCCATCGCAGTTGTGCTCCTTGCGCCCAGCGCAGCGGCAGGTGAAGACGTGCGCTCATCCAATGTCACTTTCTCGGTACTGAACGCTGTCCCCGCAGGATCGGACATGGGCGCTTTCGACGTTTACGTCGGTCGCCTGGCCATGGCTGACGAAGTTGCAAGTGGCGAACTCAAAACGTCGAAACTCAAAGCCGGAACATACGACATCGTCGTGGTTCCCGAAGGTACGTCACGGTTCACCCAAGACCCGGTGCTGCGTGAAGAGGACGTGTCCCTGCGCCCCGGAACCGATCACACTTTGGCCGTGCATCTATCTCCCACTGGCCGCCTGACGAGCAGCATCTTCACGAACGAGACCCAGACCGTGGGCCGTGACATGGGTCGCCTCACCTTCCGTCACATCGCTCAAGCACCCAAAGTCGACGTTCGTACGCGAGGGTCAGTTTTGATGCCTAACGTGCGAAACGGCACAGAGGACGAGGTTGGCCTGCGCTCGGGGAACTACAAACTTCGACTGGTTCGCGAAGGCAGCCGCGACAAGCTGTTACCGGCCAGCACGCATCCGATCGAGAACGCACCCGGGCGGCAAGACATGGGTGATAACCGGATCATCTACTTGTGGGGTTCGGATCGCGATGATTCGCTGCAACTTTCGATTCAGGAGATTCCACTGGATCTGCGCTGACACGCCTGTCAGTACTCATCGAGCTGGTAGCGCCGAGCCGCGCGCCTGTACAAGGGCAGCGCGAGGGCCATTGCCCCTAGTGCCAGCGCCACACCACCTGCGGTGGCTTCGAGTCGATACTCGGCTGTGACTTCCACCGATGTGCCGATCCCCTCGAGGATGACGATCGCCAAGGTGAGGAAAGCCGCATAGACCACATAGTCCCAATGACGCACCATGGCATACATCGCTACCGCGAAACTCACGATCCCGATGGCATAGAGAACTCCATCGGAGGTGATGTAACTGGCGCTGAGGTAGGCCATCGCGAATCCCAGAACCGTTCCGCCGGCCCGGCGCAACGACTTATCCCAACCTTGCTGAACGTACGGCTGCAGCACGATGAATGGCGTCATGATCAACCAGCCACCGGGGTGACCGAGGTTAGCGGCAAGCGCGATGCTGGTGGTCACAAATGCCAAGACGGCCAACAACGATGCATACGCCAGCGCCCGGGAATCAGATACCGGCTGAGCGACCGGCATCCGTACTCGGCGAGCAAACAAGGACACGATGCCTACGGTCAGCAATCCCCAGACCGTGAAAGCAGCTGCGACGTACACCGCCGTTTCGCCGATGCCAGGACCCATCCCCTGCGCATCGGCAGCAACGAATCCCACGGTGCTCGGAATCGATGACAGCGCCACTTGCCAACCGCGCCGGGCCGTCATCCCGAACGCGAATCCCACAACCGCCATGGCCACGGCCGCAACAATCCACAGCGAGGACGCCAGAGCCACCAGGGCTCCGGCCGCCCCCACCAAAACCGCCACGATCAGGCCCGCGCGCACCCCGATTCCGGCTGTGGCCATCGCCGCGCAGATGCCGGCGAGTGACACCAGAGCACCGCTCGCTCCTTGCCCGAGCGCCACCGAAACCCCGATAGGTACGGAAACGACGATCAACGCCACCAAGATGAGCGGCGCGATAGAGCCTCTCGCCGCGTCGGCAGAAGCTGGCTTTACGGTCTCCATGGCGAGCCGAATCTAACCAGTGGGCCCATCGGTTCAACCGCCGATGAGTGAGTAAGACGGTCGACGCCTCACACAACCTCGAAGGTGCCTGCCATCCAGCCGCGCGTTTGCATCGGGCCACCGAACTCTTGGTAGGAATCACCGCAGGGGAACTCACAATTCCAGACATATTTGCCCGGATCACCGGTGATGAACGTGACCTCCACCTTCTGCGGATCCACCGGATATCCCTGCTTATCAGTCTTCGCGTTCGCCTTGTTCATCGGCAACGGAACAGACAGGAAGAACTCCGGCTCACTACTTTCGGGATAGTCGTGAACAGTGAAGGTGTGGCCGACTTCGTCAGGCTTCAACTTGGTCACGGACTTGCCATTCCATTTCATGGTTCCGTCCATAGACCCGTGCACTTCAGCGAAATACGGGTTGTAGATGCGACCGCCGCCGTCGTATTGCGTGAAGGTGATCGTGACTGCGGTATTCGCAGGAAGTTCAATGCTCGTGGACGGATGGTAAAAGGGCTGGCCGGCAAGCTGGTTCGCCTGGAACTGCGAGCCCGTCCGAGGCGGTGGCACAGTCGACGAACTGTTCGGGTAGACATCCAGCGCCAAGGTCACGTGCGGCATTTCGCCTTCGGGCGTTTGCATGGTGCCCGCTGGTTTAGCGGTAATTGCTGCGGGTTCACGCTGATTCCACGAGTTAAAAGTTCCGACTCCGACAACGATCCCCACACCGACAAAGACGGTGAGTATCGCCACCAACGTTCTCTTCACCATTCCCCCAAGCAACCGACGACACACCAAAATGAATAGTCTTCATTTTCTGACTAGTCGGCACTCTAACTGCCCTGAGGACTAAACAGAACCATTTGTCATACTCCGCGGGTGGTTTCCCGTAGCGCTGGCCAACGCCGCGGCCCATGGTGGTGGCTGTCCGCGCTCGCCATCGTGCTGGTCGGTGCCGCAACCACAGCCCTGTACATCCTCGAGCCATCGGGCGGATCGGTTGCCGCGACCCCAGCAACCACCGCGGCCCCCCAGGCGACACCACCCCCCACAGAACCGATGCCCCCAGCAACCCCAGCCAATCCGGCAAGCCCGGCACCGGTCACCACAAGCCAACCCAGCCCCACATTCCCGCCAGACCAAGTGGATACGTCGTGGCCCAAGAACCCGCCGTGGGATGCCTGCCCGGCACCGGTATGGCCCGGAGCGCCGAGCGATGGAACCCCGGGCAATGGACGCCGGGTGCTGATCCTGGGTGACTCCCTCACCCGGGAATCGCAAGAGGCAATGACCGGGTTCCTCGAGGAGGCCGGCTGGACACCCACGTTCCGCTGTTGGGGCTCCAAGCGCCTGGATTGGGGTTTGGATCAAATCAAGCAGGCTAAGAAGTCCAAGCAGCTCCCGGAGTACGTGATCGTCGCGCTCGGCACCAACGATATTTCCTGGGAACAGCCAGACACCACACAGCGCCGAGTGAACACGATGCTCGATCGCATCGGGGACGAGCGCGAGGTGCTGTGGGTGGACCTCGACATCGCTTACAGCGATTTCTCCATGAGGCGAGCCGACTGGTTCAACGGCATGATCCGGCAAGTAGCCAAGGAGCGCCCGAACGTGAAGGTGGTGCCGTGGGAGAAGATCGCCCGCGAGGAAGATGCCTTGCGCTTCGATGGCATCCACTACGGAACCAGTGGCTACAAACTCCGCGCCCGGGCATTGACCGATGCCCTCAACGACCGGGCCCGTGCGGTGGATCCTGCGGCGGCCCTGGCACCCTCGCCCTCCCCCACGCCGTGATGGAAGACGCCCTACTTTGCCGGTGAGCGCCGGAAAATCCGCGCGAAGAAGCCGGGGTGGGCCGCCTTATAGGCCGCCTTGTCGGCAGCGGTGCACGAGCACCGTTGGGCCTTCGGCACCCCGCTCATGACCTGATCAACGTGCTGGCCACAACCAGCCCACGTCTTCTTCTGACAAACCTTGCAGGTCACTTGCTGGCACATATTCCGGGATTCCTCTCGAGGTGCTGGACTGGCGATACGACCCTACCGACGGCGCACTATGAGGAGTAATCGATCGCAACCTCGTTGGCCTTCCGCGAGGCTCGCAATATCTGTCGGGTGGGGCGGGTCGGGCTCGAACCGACGACGACCAGATTATGAGTCCGGGGCTCTAACCAACTGAGCTACCGCCCCTTGCGGCACGCCGCAGGGAAGGAGAGCCTATCCCCCACAAAACAGGGGTCGGAAACTCCATGAGCACGCTTCAGAGCATCGCGGTTCCTACGATAGTGCGATGCCCGAGTTCACTATCACCGTCCGAGCTAATCCCGGGGCTTCGCGGCCGCGTATCGGCGGAGCCCACGGAGATCCCCCCGAATTGATCGTTGCTGTTCGCGAAACGGAGAAGTCTGGACGTGCCAATGCAGCGATTGAAGCAGCCATCGCCGCTGAGTTCGGGATTCCTTCCTCCATGGTGGACATCACGTCCGGTCAGGCTGCTCGCAAGAAAATTGTCAGTCTGTTCGTTCCCGACAACGCCAAGGCCCAGTCCACATTGGATCGACTGCTGGCCATGGGAGATGGCTAGTCGTGGATATCGAGTACGCCCGGTCTTTGGATCGCGACGATCCGTTGTCCGGCTTTCGCGATCGGTTCGTGATCGCTGATCCGGATATGTGTTACCTGGACGGCAATTCCCTCGGACGCCTTCCGAAAGCAACTGCGCAAGCCGTGCAGCAGATGACCGTTGAAGGATGGGGCGGTGAGTTAGTCACCGGCTGGTCACACTGGATAGATATGGCACAAACCGTGGGTGATCGACTCGGCTCCACCGTTCTGGGCGCTCGCGCAGGTCAGGTGCTGGCCACAGACACCACGTCGGTGAACTTGTATCGATTGGCACTCGCAGCAATCAAGGACCGGCCGGGACGATCAACCATCGTGGTCGACGAAGCGAATTTCCCCACCGACCGCTACATCCTCCAAGGGATCGCAGCCGATCTGGGAATGACGCTGGTGACCATTCCCAACGAGGATCCGAATGTGGCGGAGTGTGAACGCATCACGCCGGATTTGCTTGCGGAGTATGTCGATGAGGACGTCGCACTCATCTGCCTGCAGGTTATCAATTACCGCTCCGGCGCTCGCCAGGATGTTCCAGCGCTCACCGAAGTGGCTCGCTTGCATGGTGCGCACCTGCTGTGGGATGCCTCGCACGCCGTTGGCGCCCTGGACTTGCAGTTCGATGCGTGGGGTGTGGACCTAGCAATCGGGTGCACCTACAAGTACTGCAACTCCGGCCCCGGTTCCCCTGCGTGGTTATACATCCGTTCCGATATCCAGGATCGGCTCACGACCCCCATTGACGGATGGTTTGCCCAGCGTGATCAGTTCACGATGGGACCGCAATTCGATCGGGCTTCGGGAATGCGCGGCTTCCAAATCGCCAGCCCCTCGATTGTCGGCTTGACCGCGGTGGATACCTCAATGTCGATCATCCAGGAGGCGGGCATTGCTGCGATCGAGGCCAAGGCCGCGGCAGGAACGTCCTTCATGGTCGAGTTGTTCCAGCAGTGGCTCGAACCCCTCGGATTCGGGTTGGAAACACCACTTGATCCTGCACATCGAGGCGGCCACCTGTCCTTGACGCACGATGCTGCCGATCGCATTGCCGCGGCTATGCGTGAAGTGGCGAACGTCATTCCTGATTACCGAAAGCCGAACACGATCCGGGTGGCTGTAGCACCGCTATATACGTCTTACGAAGAGATGTTCATTGGCTTTGAGCGCACCCGGGACCTCGTTGCCTCCGGCCGTTACCGCGACATCACGCCGATCGAAGGTGGGGTCACATGACCGAACAGCAACACGCACTCAACTACATGAATTACCTCGCGGTCGATGAGTTGCTGTCCCTGCAGCGGCCGGTCTCCGAGGGCCCTGAACACGATGAGCTCTTGTTCATCACCATCCACCAGGTCTACGAACTGTGGTTTAAGCAACTGTTGCACGAACTCGAACAGGCGCAGCGCCAGATGGCCGCGGGTGACACCCAACATGTGCTTGCCACGTTGAATCGCGTGAAGGCGATCCTCGCGGTGTGCATCCGTCAAGTGGATGTCCTCATCACGATGACTCCGCTGCAGTTCGGCACCTTCCGTAGCCGCCTGGAAAGCGCCAGCGGGTTTCAATCAGCCCAGTTTCGTGAACTCGAAGCCTTGCTCGGGCGCCGGGACGGGCGCTTTGCTTCCCACCTCCTGCCCCAGCATCGCTCGAAAGTTGAAGCGCGGATGCACGAGCCATCGCTGTGGGACTCGGCGCTGGGCTATTTGAACGGCTGCGGATTTTTCATCCCTGCAGAGATCTTGGAACGTGATGTGAGTGAGCCCTATGTATCCGATGCGCGTGTGCGCGAGTCGGTGCTCAAGATCTATCGCAGCGGCCATCAAGCCGGGCTCGTGTGTGAGCAACTGGTGGACATAGAAGTGAGTTTGCGCGAATGGCGCTTTCGTCACGTGATGATGGTCGAGCGCACTATCGGCACCAAGCAGGGAACCGGCGGCTCGAGCGGCGTGGGGTACTTGTCGTCCACCTTGCAACAGCCGCATAGTTTCCCTGAGTTGTGGGAAGCGCGCGAGGAGTTCTAGTGCCGCACGCCAACGTGCTCGCGCACAAGAACATCGCCAACGAACTTGGGCTGATCGGGGAATGGTTCGATGCCCGAGGCTGGACCCAGAAGCGCTACTGGCGTGAGGAGTTTCCGGTCATCCCGGACGCAGATGCCTTGATCGTGCTTGGCTCTTTGGACAGCGTGGCGAGCGGACACTGCGCGGCGTGGGCGCCGTCGGAGATGGGCGTGATCCGCGAGTGGATTGATGCAGGTAAGCCTTACCTTGGCGTGTGCTTCGGTGCTCAGATTCTGGCCAGCGTGCTCGGCGGGAAAGTCGAACGCCGTCCGCGCTTCTATCGAAAGGTCGAGACGCTGCCCTGGCACGACGGCACCGCCCGCGGCCCCTGGGTGCTGTGGCACGAAGACATCATCACCTCGGCCGGAACCGCGGAGGTACTCAGCGAGATGCCGCATGCCCTGGTGGCGTTGCGCTCGGGCAGCGCTTGGGGGATACAGGCGCATATCGAGCTCGATGCTGATGGTCTCGAGCGATTAGCTCGCAGCATTGGGGCCCCACCGGATGTGTGGACTCCGCTGGTAGCGGACCTGCGCCGCCAGCACGAGGCGGTGAAAGCGGCCACGTTCGCATTCCTCGACCAAGTGTTCCCGTAACGGCATAGTCCAGGAATCGCGTCTAGACTGCTCGTGATGTTGCGGAATCCGAAACCCAAGGATCGTGGGTCGAACCACCCCACGAAACAAAAGCTGCTTCAGGCCGTCGTCACAATGATGGACCAGACTCCACCAGAGGACATCCACTCGGAGTACGTCCTGAAGGAAACCGGGATCTCACGCGGCTCGCTCTACCACCACTACGAGGACTTCACCGACCTCCTCGAAGACGCACTCCTATACCGATTTGCCGCCGGAGTCGAAGCATCCACCGGCGCCATCGAGAACATCGTGGCTACGAGTGCCAACCAGGAAGAGTTCTTGTCGATGCTCGAAGGCGTCACGCGAGCAACCCAAAGCCGCGAACGCGCTGAAGTCAGGTTCGACCGTGCGCGCATGTTGGCGATGGCCCAGAACAATCTGCGCTTTCGTGCCAAGCTGGCCACCGTTCAAGATCGCCTCACCGACGCGTTGACCGAGTGCTTCACGCAAGCTCAGGCGAAGGGTTGGGTCAATCAAGATTTCCAGCCACGCACCGGCGCGATTTTCATTCAGGCATACACGCTCGGCAAACTCGTCGACGACATCAGCAACTCCCCCATGGACGATGCTGACTGGGACAACTTGATCACGCTTATTGCTGAGCGTGCATTGGCTGCTCCCACGAACTAGTCACCGTCGAGGCCTCGGGAGGTTCGGTGTTCACCGATCGAAGCGATGCCGGGCGGCGCCTAGCGCAGTCGCTCACCCGCTACTCCGAGGAAGACCCGCTCGTCCTCGCGCTCCCCCGCGGCGGGGTTCCCCTCGGACGAGAAGTAGCCGCAGCCTTGAACGCGCCTCTCGACGTGGTGAACGTACGCAAGTTGGGCGCGCCCTCGAATCCGGAATTCGCTTTCGGAGCGGTGGGAGAAGGCGGAGCCGTCGTCGTCGACGAACCCACGATGTCCGCTCTTGGCATCAGCCCACGGATACGCGATCAGTTGATCGCCCAGGCCAACGCTGAGATTCAATCTCGCGTGACCGCCTTTCGGGCCGGTCGCGATCTTGTTGATGTCACAGAACGCACCGTGCTCGTGGTTGATGATGGCCTGGCCACCGGATCGACCGCAGCCGCGGCAGTCATGGTGTTGCGGCATCTCGGTGCAGCGCGGATCATTTTCGCAGTTCCCACCGGCTCCCGCTCGGCTGTTGAACGGCTTCGCCAACTGTGTGATGAGGTGGTGTGTTTGGAGATTCCCGACGACTTCGGCAGCGTTGGCGCGCAGTATGAATCTTTCCCGCAAGTAACCGAAAGCGAAGTGCTCACCGCTTTGGGGAGATGACACCCAGGCCACCGAGATGTGGGCAGCGTTGCTCTACGGTGGCGGTATGGAACAACAAACGTTCGGCAAATTGTTCATCACCGGAGGTGTGGCCGGCGTTCTCGGCGGCGCCGTGTCCTTCATCATCTGGCTGATCGCAACGGTGGCCGGGGTCTCCGACCAGGTGAATGTGGCCGGGCAAGGAATGCAAGCCCTGCAGTGGTATCAGTTCATCGTCTTTGGATTGTTCTCCGGCTTCGGTGGCGGCGTTGTGGCCGGCCTGCTGCGGAATCGACCCAACGGGCGAAGCGTCTTCACCGTAATTTCGGTGATTGTTCTCGTCGTGTCCTTCGTCACGCCCCTCGCCGGGCAGGACCAGACGGAAACCGCGACCAAGGTGGTGCTGCTCGCAACGCACGTGGTGGTCTTCTTGACCGTCGTGCCGACTCTGCGGCAACGCATGGCCTAGCGCTACCAGCTCCCCCAATTGGACTCGAACCAATAACCCTTCGATTAACAGTCGAATGCTCTGCCAATTGAGCTATGGGGGATGGAACTGCGAAGAGGAGACTATCAAGCCCGTCGGCTGCCCTGAGATTGCCGACCCACAACTAGGCAGCAGGGATTGGCGGGCGCCGCGGCAGCCGGCCGTGGGAGAGCTCGTGGGCTTCTTTCTGAGGTAGCCCGAGAATGCCCATGACGACTTCCACGACATCGTCACCCTTGGTTGCCGGAATCCTCGGGTGCAGCAATCGCAGCCCAATGAAGTGCAAGACAGCGCCAAGAATGGCGGTCACCTTTGCTTCCATGAGATAAGGATCGAACCGCCCCTGCTCGACGCCTTCGCGAACGTCGTGCTCGAGCTCACCTTCTTCGCTCTCGCGGTACTTAGGACCCCAGACGTAGCGCTGAGTGTGCCAAATCACGTGCGCGTGTTCGGAATGGGTGTCCGGCATGCGGGTCATGAACCGACCGAATGTAGCTAAGCGCAACGCTGGATCATCGATCTTGACCAGTACCGGTTGGGCCCAGGTGGAGAACTCCACGAACGAGCGGACCGCGGTGGCGGCAAACAGATCGCCCTTGGACTCGAAGTGGTTGTACACCGTTCCGACGGAAACGCCGGCATGGCGGGCGACATCGTGGATGCTGACATCTGGTCCATCGGTTGCGACGCAGTGCCGCGCCGCGATGACGAGCGCGTGATCGATATCTACCTTGCGCTGTGCGCGAGATCGACGTTCGGTTGCCATTTCACCTCCACCTGAGCGGCGGTGGCTCATGCTACTGATCTGCCAGGGCGCATAGTCGCTTCACCACGCCCAAGCAGGTCCGCCCGCCAAGCACGAACGGCTCGACGGGCGGAGCTCCCCCCTTGGGTACGCGGATACCCATGCCCAGGACGGACAAGGACCCGCGATTCGTTGCTGACTACTCCCCAGCGATATTGGCGGCCTTGTCCAGACCCTTTTCCAGGTCGTCGATGGCGGCACTCACATCGCCCTTGTCCATCTCTTTGCTGGCTTTCTTGGAAGCGCGTGACAGGGCCTTGTCGATATCGGTGTCGATGGCATCGACAGCCACGGCCACGATCGCTGCTTCGCCGTCGTCGAGGTAGGCACCGAGTTCCTTAAGGTCCTTGCGGGACATTCCACCCGCGAAGTGACCGATGGCCCCGGCGATAACGCCCAGACCAGCACCGCCACCAACAGCGGAGGCCACCACGGCCAGACCGGCGGGCGGGAAGACCGCACCGAGGATGGCCCCGCCCACAACACCGATCCCGGCCGCCACTTTGCCGGCGTGGGTGGTCTCGTGTACGTGCAGCCGGCCCTTCTCGTTCCGAGAAACCAGCGCAGCGGTCAGATGACGGATCTCACCGGCATCTTGAATCTCCCGCAGTGCCTCGAGGTCCTGCTTGGCCACGTCCTTGGACTCGTAGGTAGCCGCGTACAGCACATACGTCTTATCGGTATCGCTCATCTTTCTCCTTTGCCTGCATCGTCATAGCGATGAACCAATGTGTGATGATTGTTCACAAGTGAACATTATTCATGTTAGCAGTAGATGTGGGGCTCGAAAACCCAAGCGAGGAGTCGGTCAGTTGACCGCCCGGTGAACACTGACGAACCCCGGGCTAGATCCCCAGGGAGGCCCGCAGATCCCGGAGCGCTTGGTCGGCCGCAGCCCGCAGGCCTTCATCGCGGGAGTCCAGCCCGGCGTCGAACACCACGGACCAGGAGATGTCCTCGACCCCACCCCCCGGGCCACGCCGAGCCACGAGTTGGGCGCCGCGGTCTTCCCCTAAGTCCACGTGCTCGGAAACAACGACGGTGTCGGTGACCCGGTCGCGGACCACAGCCGGTAGGTCCCGTGCCTGCGCCACGTGCATCCGCACGCGTTGCACCCCCTCGGGCCCTTCCACGGTGAGCACGAATTCCGGCTGTTCCCAGGTCCCCTTGACCACACTGGCCCATGGAATGAAGGTGTTCGAGCGCTGCTCGTATAAGCCCGCATTCGTGGCCACTACGTACGAGGTATCCGCGTTCTCCTGTTCGCCCACGCCCCACGCCAGTACCCGTTCATCGGCGCCGATGCCGAGCACTTGCCGGACCTGCGCGTCGATGGGCGATCGGGAAAATCTCACGTGCCACCCACTGCTTCTTGGAGCAAACTGCGGCGGTATTGCTGTAGCGCTTGCAGGTCCTGGCCTAGGCGCTGCTGCTCAGCCGAGTCTTCAGTTCGTTGCAATCGACCCATGAGGTCTTCCATCCTTCTGCCGGCATCGACTTCCAGCAACCGTGCGATCATGCCGGTGGCGTAGCGCGAATCTTGACCATCCATCGCCGGTAACGGTTCAACGGCCAACTCGCGCACTAGCGAGCGGACGTCATCGTCTGGGCAGGCCGCCAAGACGGCGTCGATCCACGCCATCCCATCAAGATCCGCCTGCGGGCCTCCTGCTTGCACGATTGCGCTGTGCACCGCGATCGCACGCGGATGCGTGAACGCTGGCTCCTCAACGCTCGCGTACCAATCGGTCACGGCAGCTGGATGCTGCAATGCGCACTTCAACGCTTCTCGCTCAATGAGCAAAGCCGGATCCCCCGGGCGGCTTGCTCGCGATGTACGTGCCGGCGCCGGGCTGGAACCACCAACGGCTTTGGTCACCTCACCAACATCCATCCCTAACCAACCGGCGAGTCGGCGGGTGTATTCCGGGCGCAAAGCGCCGTCACGGATTTTGGCCACGATGGGTGCGGCATCGCGCAATGCTGCGATGCGACCTTCAGCGGAATCGAGATCGTAATGGGCGATCGTGGATTTGATGGCGAACTCAAAAAGCGGCACTTTGTTCTCGACTAGTTCGCGAACAGCTGCATCACCATGTTCGAGGCGCAAATCGCACGGGTCGAGTCCGGACGATTCCACCGCCACGAATGTCTGGGAGACGAACTTTTGATCTTCAGAGAAGGCGCGCATCGCAGCCTTTTGTCCTGCGGCATCCCCATCAAAGGTGAAAACCACTTTGCCCTTCATCTGATCGTCATCCATGAGTAGCCGGCGCAGCACCTTGATGTGATCGGCACCGAAACTGGTGCCACAGGTAGCCACGGCGGTGGGCACTCCGGCTAGATGACAGGCCATGACATCGGTGTAGCCCTCGACGATCACCGCTTGCTGGTTTTTGGATATTTCCTTGCGGGCAAGGTCGATGCCGTAGAGCACCTGACTCTTCTTGTAGATCGGTGTCTCGGGCGTGTTCAAGTACTTCGGGCCGTCGTCGTCATCCAGCAACTTGCGGGCACCGAACCCGATCACGTCTCCGCCTAGATCACGGATCGGCCAGACCAACCTGCCTCGGAAGCGGTCGTACACCCCGCGGTTGCCCTGACTGACCAACCCACCGGCGAGGAGTTCTTCATCGGTGAAGCCTTTGCTGCGTAGGTGGGACATCAACGCGTCCCACGATTTCGGCGCAAAGCCCACGGAGAAATGCTCTGCGGCTGCGGCGTCGAAGCCGCGCGAGGATAAGAACTCCCGCCCGACCTGGGCGGGCGGAGTGCTGAGTTGGTCGCGGTAGAACGCTGCGGCCACTTTGTGCGCCTCCACCAAACGGGTGCGCACGCTTTGTTGTCGATTGATAGCAGCGCCACCTTCGACGTACCGAAGTTGCACACCCGTCTTCTCGGCGAGCTTTTCAATGGTCTCGGCGAAAGTCAGGTGATCGACGCGCTGCACGAAGTTGATGACATCGCCGCCTTCACCGCAGCCGAAGCAGTACCACATCCCGCGACTGGGGGTGACATGAAAACTGGGCGACCGTTCATCGTGGAAAGGGCACAGCCCTTTCAAACTGCCGCCACCGGCGGACTTCAACGTGACGTATTCGCGCACCACATCGTCGATGCGGGCCTGCTCGCGCACCAAAGCGACGTCCTCGTCACGAATCCGCCCGGCCATTCCCGAATCCTAAGTACCTATGCCTGGACGACTTCGAGCCCGCGCACGCTCTACGGAATGAGCGCGCACTGGTTGGGTCACTGTCTACCTTCCTCCCACGGGCCCACGACGTCCGTTTCCTCTGAGCCCATCGCCTTTACGTCAGCGGTGAGTTGAGGGTCTGCCTGGTAGTGAGGAAGTCGAGCGAAGAATTCCGATCCTGGAAAGGAGGTGCGGCTTTCCCGAGGCTTCGGTGTCTCATTCATACCTTGAATGTAGCGTTTTGTCGTCCCTAGCGCACGAGGCGTTTGTGCCACTGCAGGATGCTGACATCGGTCAAGCTGGCCACCTGGTCGATGATCACCCGAAAGCGCTCGGCATCGGTTCGAGCGGCTTGGTACGTGGGGCGCAGCCACGTCTCCAGGGAGCGGCCTTCATCGAGGGTGAGCGCGTGCACCAACTCGGCGATGATCTCCCGCTGGCGGGTGTACTCCCCCTCGGCTCCTGCACGCTGCATCACGTACTTCACGGTGATCGCCTTCATCACCGCCACCTCCTGACGCACCTCGTCGGGCACCACAAGATCGGCGGAATAACGCGTGAGGGGTCCGTTGCCGAAAGCCATCTGGGTGGCGATCTGTGCGGTAACGCAAAAGCGTCCGATCAAGTAGCTCGTGAAACGCTTGAGTTCGATCATGTCCCGATGCGAGCCGGTGAATCGCGTGGGCCAGTACTCCAATCCGCGCAGCCGATCGATCCCGCCGTCGAGTTCTTGCGTTGTGGCCTGCGGCAGGTAACGCTCCTGGGCGATTGCCACGAGTTCAGCGCGAACATCGGATTCGGCCAGCAGGTCTAGATCGACAAGCCCGACATGCACGGCGTCTTCGACATCGTGGACCGAGTACGCGACATCATCACTCCAGTCCATGACCTGCTCTTCCAAGCAGGTGCGCTCCCCGGGCGCGCCCTCGCGAACCCATGCGAAAACCTCGGAGTCGTCGTCGTAGTAGCCGAACTTGCGCTCCCCCTCCTTGCGTGCCCACGGGTACTTGCACGAAGCGTCCAAGCACGCGCGGGTGAGATTCAACCCGGCGCTGCGGTCGTGTTCCGGATCGAAGACTTTGGCTTCCAACCGGGTCAGCACGCGCAGGGTCTGGGCGTTGCCTTCGAAGCCACCGATCGATTCGGTGAGCCGGTTCAGTTCATCTTCGCCGTTGTGTCCGAAGGGCGGATGGCCAAGATCGTGCGCCAACCCGGCCACTTCCACAACGTCGGCATCACAGCCGAGGGCTTCGCCGAGTTCGCGGGCGATCTGGGCGACCTCGAGGGTGTGGGTCAAGCGGGTGCGCGGGAAATCGTCTTGTCCGGCGAGCATCACCTGTGTCTTGGCAGCCAAACGGCGCAACGCCGCCGAGTGCAACACGCGGGCACGATCACGCGCGAACGGGCTGCGCACGCCTTCTTTGATGGGTTCCGTTACTAAGCGTGCGGTGTCGGCGGGGCCGTACCCGGGGATCTCGCGCCTGGTCACGCCCTGACACTAACGAGCAACCGGTGAATCCACGATGCTCGGCAACGTCCACCGGGTGAATGCGTGGTGGCGAAGCAACGCGGCCACCTCTCGTCCCACGTAATCCGAGGTCAGCGAGACATTGGAGCCGTGGTCGGTAGGTGAAACGTGGGCATCGATGCCCAACCCACGGGCGGTCGCCTGCACCCGGGCCACATGGGCTGGATCGGTCACGATGGTGGCCGCCGACCAGTTCAGGTCACGCATTACCGAGGCCACCAAGGACAACGGGCCGACGGTGTCGGCGCCGGCATCGAAGGTGATGACATCGGCGGGCGGCACCCCGGCCACCCACAGCGCTGCGCGCGTTGCTTCATGGGTGCGCGGCGGTCCGGTGACCATCACCACCGGTGCTACCCCCTCGCGATACAAGTTCGCGGCGTGCTCGATCCGGGCAACCCTCGCCGCCTCCGGATCGCCCCAGACCCGGCCAGGATCGAGCATGACGATGGCTTGAGTGGGGGTGCGATCATCGAATTGCGCCGCGAGCACAACCTGGACCGTCGCACCGACCGGGATCATCAAGGCCACCACGATCACCAGCGTGAGGATCAGGGTGCTGATTGTCCGGGCCGATCCCGGCAAACCCCGCACCGGAGCTCCGCGGCTTGCCGGGGAACTGCTCGACGCGTGGGCAGCACGACGAAAGAGCACGGACGGGGAAGCCACGGCCCAATAGTCACACGAGTAACACCCGTATCAGGTGTGCCACGCCCGCTGGCTCGCTCAGCGGCTGTCGCTGCCCTGTCCACCGGCGCGCTCGATGGCTGAGCGGCCGGCTTCGAGCCGGGCCACCGGAACGCGGAACGGCGAGCACGAGACATAGTCCAAGCCGACCTCATCGAAGAAGTGCACCGAATCCGGATCACCGCCGTGCTCCCCGCACACTCCGCAGTGCAGCCCCGGACGCACCGCGCGCCCCTTGCCTACCGCCATCCGGACCAACTCCCCCACGCCTTCGCGGTCGAGCGATTCGAAGGGCGAGACCGGGAAGATGCCCATCTCCAGGTACGGACTGAAGAACGCGGCTTCCACGTCGTCACGGCTAAAGCCCCAGGTGGTCTGGGTCAAATCGTTGGTGCCGAAGGAGAAGAACTCGGCCGTTTCGGCGATGCGGTCGGCGGTGAGCGCGGCGCGCGGCAACTCGATCATGGTGCCGATCGGGAAACCAAGCGGGCAGCCGTTCTTCTCCTCCACTTCGGCGAGCACCTGCTCGGCCTCAGTTCGGGTGAGTTCGAACTCCGCCGCGGTCGCGACCAACGGGATCATGATCTCGGCTTGCGGGTCCTTGCCCTTCGCACGCAAGGCGCACGCTGCTTCGGCGATCGCGCGCACCTGCAGGGCGAACAGCCCCGGGAGCACCAAACCAAGCCGCACACCGCGCAGACCCAGCATCGGGTTTTGCTCGGCAAGGCGGTTCACCTCGCGCAGCAACGCGACGTCGTCCTCGTCCACCTGACCGCGCTCCTTGGCCAGCGCCACGTCGATCGCCAGCTCGGTGCGATCGGGCAAAAACTCGTGCAGCGGCGGATCGATCAACCGAATGGTGACCGGAAGGCCGTCCATCGCCTCGAGCACATCGGTGAAGTCGGCGATCTGCAAGGGCAACAGCGCTGCAAGGGCTTCCTCGCGCTCTTCGTCGGTGTTCGCGACGATCAACTTCTCTACGAACTTCTTGTGTTCGCCGAGGAACATGTGCTCGGTGCGCAGCAAGCCGATGCCTTGCGCGCCCATGCGGCGGGCACGAACGGCATCGGGGCCGGTATCGGCATTGGTCCGCACACCCAGCCGGCGCCGATCATCGGCGTGCTGCATGATCCGATCCACGGCGTGCACCAAGTCCGCGGTGGGTTCATCCACTCCGGTCAAGGCTGCTTCGAGGCCCTCTTCGAAGTAGCGAACTACCGGACTTTGCACCACCGGCACCTCACCTCGGAAAACCTCTCCGGTGCTACCGTCGATGGAGATCACTTCCCCTTCGCGCACTTCGTGATCTCCGACCCGCAGCAGACCTTCGCTGCCGCGCACCTCGAGGGATTCGGCCCCGCAGACCGCGGTCTTGCCCATTCCGCGCGCTACCACGGCTGCATGCGATGTCTTGCCACCGCGGCTGGTGAGAATGCCTGCGGCCGCGACCATTCCGCCAAGGTCATCGGGGTTGGTCTCCCGGCGCACCAAGATCACCTGCTCACCGCGAGCGGCCCATTGCACTGCGGTTGCCGAATCGAAGACGACTTTGCCCACTGCTGCGCCCGGTGAAGCATTGGTGCCCTTGGCCAGCAGTTCACCTTCGGAGTCGGTGGCGAACTGCGGGAACATCAATTGCGCAAGTTGCTGGCCGGTCACCCGGTCGACAGCTTCATCCATTGAGATGACGCCTTCGTCCACCAGTTGGATGGCGATCCGGAAAGCCGCGCCGGCGGTGCGCTTACCCACGCGCGTTTGCAGCATCCACAACTTCCCGCGTTCGACGGTGAACTCGATATCGCACAGATCGCGGTAGTGGTTTTCTAGCGTGGTCATGATGGACATGAGTTCGTCGTAGGACTTCTTGTCGATGCCCTCAAGATCATGCAAGGACAAGGTGTTGCGAATCCCGGCGACAACATCCTCACCTTGCGCATCGGGCAGGTAATCGCCGTAGACGCCTTTTTCCCCGGAACCTGGATCGCGGGTGAACGCGACACCGGTTCCTGAACCTTCGCCGACGTTGCCGAAGGCCATCGCCTGCACGTTCACGGCGGTGCCTAGATCATCGGGAATGCGCTCGCGGCGCCGGTAGATAACCGCGCGCTCGGTGTTCCAGGAATCGAAGACCGCCCGGACAGCGCGCAACAGTTGCTCCTGCGGATCCTGCGGGAACGGCGCACCCGATTCGCGGGCGATGACATCCTTGAACTGCTCGACAAGTTCGCGCAGCTGCGCGGGCGAGAGCTCGACATCGGTAGCGACTCCTGCCGATTCCTTCGCCGCGTCGAGGCGGGATTCGAACTCCTCGCCCTCGATATCCAGCACGGTCTTGCCGAACATCTGCAGCAACCGGCGGTAGGCGTCCCAGGCGAAGCGTTCGTCGTCGGCCTTGGCCGCCAGGCCTTCCACGCTGGCATCGTTCAAGCCGATGTTCAACACTGTTTCCATCATCCCGGGCATGGAAAAGCGCGCACCGGAACGAACCGAGACCAGCAGCGGATCAGCCGGATCGCCCAGACGCCGTCCCATCTGCTCCTCAAGACCTGCCACGTGCGTGGCGATCTCGGCTTCTAGACCCTCAGGGTTGCCGCCGTGTTGCAGGTAGTGCCGACAGGCCTCGGTGGTGATGGTGAATCCCGGGGGCACCGGCAGGCCCAGTTTGGTCATCTCGGCGAGGTTGGCCCCCTTACCGCCGAGCAGATCGTTCATCGAGCGGTCGCCATCACGAAAGTCATAGACGTACATGCCCTAAGGGCACACCATGCAAACGCTTCATGGCTAGTCAATTGGGAGATTCGTCCCATACTTCGTGCGTGACCTGGCCCACATCGTGGAATGTCGGTGGCTGCGGTTACATCATCCGCCGCTGACCGACAGTTCTGCTTGGGCCACCTCGCACGCCGCTGCGGCATCGAGGAACGGGCTATCGAGCCAGCCCTCGGGCAAGGTGGGGGCCCGGCCACCGGAGGTGCGCCCCCGCGGCCCCGAACCCACCTCGGCGTTGAAATCCTGATCGCCATCGATCTGGGATAAGAGCCCATCAAGTTCGGCGAGCGTGGCCACGGTGCCCAGGGCCTGGCGGATGGGTTGCGGAACACGAAAGCCCTTCAAGTACCAGGCCATGTGCTTGCGGATATCCCGGCACCCCTTCACCTCGCCGTAGTCCGCGCACAGCAACTGCGCATGCCGGCGCAAAATCCGCAGCACTTCAGCCAGCCGCGGCTCGGCGGGCAACCGGTCACCTCGGAACGCCGCAACCAAGTGCCCGAACAACCAGGGCCGGCCCAGACAACCACGACCAACAACGACGCCATCAGCGCCGGTCACCTCGACCATGCGCAACGCATCGGCCGCCGTCCAAATATCGCCGTTGCCCAGCACCGGGGTGCCGTAGGGCGCAAGTTCGTCCTTCAGCCTGGCGATCGCGCTCCAGTCCGCTTGCCCGGAATACATCTCCTGCGCGGTGCGCCCGTGCAATGCCACCCAGGCAACGCCAGCAGCGGCCGCGGTGCGACCGGCCTCGAGATAGGTCAGGTGATCGTCGTCGATGCCTTTGCGCATCTTCACCGACACGGGAACGCGGCCATCGGCAGCCGCAACGGCTGACTCGACGATGGAGGCAAACAGGTCCTTCTTCCACGGCAGCGCGCTGCCGCCACCCTTGCGCGTCACCTTAGGCACCGGGCAACCGAAGTTCATATCGATGTGATCGGCGCGGTCTTCTTCGACGATGATCCGCACCGCCTGCGCCATCACCTGCGGATCCACCCCATACAGCTGCACCGAGCGCGGGGATTCATCGTCGGCGAAGGTGACCATGTCCAACGTCGCCTCGTTGCGTTCCACCAGCGCACGGCTGGTGACCATCTCCGAGACGTAGAGCCCAGCACCGGATTCTCGGCACAGCCGCCGAAAAGCCCGGTTGGTGATCCCGGCCATCGGAGCCAGCACCACAGGTGGGTCGATCACCTGATCACCGACGCGCAGCGGCAGCCGGCTCATTTCCTGAACGACACTCACCTGATGATTATCCCAGCAAGCCGGAAATGCGGCAGACTTCGCCTGCCGCTATGGCAGTTGACGAGGGAGAACAGATGAACACGGTGCCCGAGCAAGCGGCGATGACCGGCAAGAAGCGCTGGGTGGCGCTGCTCTTCCTTGCCCTGGGCGTGGCGATGATCATCTTGGACGCCACGGTGGTGAACGTCGCCATCCCCACGATGGTGCAAGACCTGAACTTGAGCACCAACGATGCCGAGTGGATCAACGCCGCCTA
>DASYOJ010000134.1:0-1619 GCA_036007925.1 Candidatus Nanopelagicales bacterium | reverse complement strand
TATCTGGGGGTTGGCTTGCGCGAACACGGCGGCCTAGTGATCGCGCAAGCCAACCCCCAGATGCCCTACACCTACGGCGATGCGCAGATCTACGAGAACGACATCGATTTCCTGATCGAGTGCGAAGAAGACCTCACCACCATCGAACCCGGACCCCTCGATGACACCAGCAAGCAAATCGGTGAGTTGATCGCAACGCGAATCAACGACGGCTCCACGCTGCAACTGGGCATCGGTGCTGTGCCGGACGCGGTGGTGCAGTCCCTGCACGAGAAGAAGAACTTTCGGGTATGGACCGAGATGTTCTCCGACGGCGTGCTCGGTCTGCATAAGTCCGGATCCTTGGATCCGGACATCCCGCTGACCGCAAGTTTCATCTTCGGATCACGCGAGCTATACGACTGGCTGAACAAAAACAAAAAGGTGCGCATCATGCGAACCGAAGTCACCAACAACCCCGGCAACATCGAACGCCAACCGCAAATGACATCCGTCAACGCCGCGCTGCAAGTCGACCTGTTCGATCAAGCCAACGCCAGCCGCATCAAAGGCAAGATCTATACCGGCTTCGGCGGCAGCACCGACTTCATCGTCGGCGCGCTGCATTCGCGCGGCGGGCAGTCCTTCATCGCGCTGCCGTCCTGGCATCCCAAGGCCGACGTGTCCACCATCGTGCCGCTGATCGACGAGCCGATCACCAGCTTCCAACATAGCGCGGTGGCCACCGAGCAAGGCATCGCCGATTGCTTCGGGCACACGCAAGCCGAGCAGGCCAAGAACCTGATCCACAAGGCCGCGCATCCCGATGCGCGCGATCACCTCACGCAGGCCGCGCGCGAGATGCAGATCTTCTAACCCAAACAGGCCGGCGTAGGCCGCCCCCACGACCCGTCCCTCCCCGTTCCTGCGGCGTTTGTGGTCGCGATCGGGACGATTTTGCGGCCACGCCTGACGCCGCAACGGGGAAAGGGAAGGGGGTTAGGACCAGATGGGGAACAACGACGTATCCGACGAGGCTTGGGTCCACCCACCCGCCGGAATGAATACCGCCGACAAGGACCCGGACTCATCGAACATTTCGTAGGCCCCCCAGCCGTTGTCAACCTGCCGTTGCGCGATGTCGGTGGGGAAGTCCGGCGTGGTGGCCCACCCCAGCAACCCGTCCACTTCACCGGAGCGCCCGGTGTTCGAAGCGTCGTCGCTGCACTCATTCGCGGCTGGAAGTTGAATCCACGTACCGCTGGCATCACTCGTGGGAGCCGAGCAGGCAAGACCGGCCGGCATCGTCAACGTCAACACCACCGGTTCACGCTGCACCGAAGCGGCGCCAGCAGGTGCATCCGGATCCGGTAGCGGCGGCGGTACCACCCAGGTGATGACTACCCAGCCGTGCTGGCCATCCTCTTGTTGGGCCTGGCCGCCTTGGCCCCCGTTGGGGGAGTAGAAGACGGACTCACCTGCAGCAAGAGTGACACCGGTGCCCTGTGCGATGGAGCCGCCGCCACCACCACCCCCACGCGAATTTGATTCCTGCCAGGAGTACGCATCGAAGCCGGATGAGCCGCCGCCATAGCCCGCGCCTCCTCCCCCACCGAGTGCCGGTGATACGCCGTCTCGGT
>DASYOJ010000133.1:0-3701 GCA_036007925.1 Candidatus Nanopelagicales bacterium | reverse complement strand
ACGGAAGCTGTCATTGACTGAGCAGGCGTGCGATCTAGCCCTAGCGCTGATTACTGACCTCTTGTGAAGGTCGTCGCGTCGAGTTCCTTTTTGCCTGACCACTGTGGTCTGCGACTGGTTCTTGGCGGACGGGCAAGCACGCCTTCCTTCGCTTGAGGAGAGTAAGCAATGGTGCAGTGGGGTCGATCGAACGCTCGTCGGGAACGGGGGAATCGTCCAACCATCGAGCGTTCCCGGGTCTGGGTGGCTCTCGTAGCGACAGCGAGCCTCTTGTTCGGTGTGTTTCTGGTCGTCAGTCCTAGTCAGGCAGACGATTCCATACGACCCGCGCCATCGATATCCAAAGAGGACGCCGAGGTTACGAAGGTAGCGGCAACCGATGAAGCGAGCGAAGGTTCAGACGAATCATCCGTGCCTGCTGGCACACCGGTGAATCCGGCGAGTCCGATCGGATCGGCAGGGTTTGCCACGACTGTTCCCGCCGGTGGCGGGCCGTTGCTGGATGCGGTCTATTCGTTGCCGATCGTGCCGTACCTCGCAGTGGTACTGGCGGTCATGGTGGCGGTCGGTGGTTTCGCCTACCTGTCACGAAACCGAGATGAGCAGTGGTGAGTTGCAATCACCTGGGGTGGATCAAGGTGACGTGTGCGATGAGTTGGTCTCCAGCCAGCGCCATATTCCCGAAACCTGGGCTTGCGTGCTGGACAGCTCCTCAAACTTCTCGGCGCGTTCATGGTCTGCGTAGAACTCCCGGTGCCGGTCGCGGTCTTTCTCATGGACCATCGCGATGGCGTGCTCAAGATCCATGCCCGCGTAGTAGGCATGGGATACCTGCTCGACCCAGTAGCGAAGTTCCTGCTCCGATTGCTGGAAGACCAGTTCCACATCCGTGACCGGTCCAAAATGACTGAACAGCAGCCGGGCTGGCTGCACGGCGCGCATGCGTTCCAGGGAGTTCAGTGCGAGATCAAGATCGAAGTCCGGGGGAGGTGTGGCCGGACGCACGTCGGCGGTTTCGGGGACGAAGACGCCAGCGGCGTCGCCGGTGTACAAGTCGCCGGTCGCGGAATCGACGAGCGCAATGTGGTGCTTGGCGTGACCAGGGTTGTGGAAGGTTTCGAGCTGTCGGCCCTCGCCAAGATCCACGCTGCCTGATTCCGCGAGGGTGACCAAGCGTTCGCTCGGGGTCGGTAGCAACGGTCCGAACATGCGGTCCATGTCCGGGCCGAACACCCGCTGGGCGCTGGCCACGAGTCGGGTTGGGTCGGCTAGGTGACGGGCGCCGCGTTCGTGCACCACCACTTTGGCGTTGGGATAGTGCGCAGCGATGTCGCCCACGCCACCGGCGTGATCGAGGTGGATATGGGTCACCACGATGGTGGCGAGGTCTGCCGGTTCGATTCCAAGTTCAGTGAGGGCGGCGATGACGACGGGAGCAGATAAAGCCGTGCCAGTCTCGACTAAGCACGGCCGGGAACTGCGAATCACATAGCTCGAGGTGATGCCGGTGTGTCCGCCCATGCAGGTGTCGATCGCGAAGACGTCATCGCCTAAGGCGTCGACGAGCGGATCGACGTTTTCCACAGCCGCATTGTGGCGCGGAATCGCATCCACTGTCAGCGACCAGGCCTGGAAATGGGTGTGTGCGGGGCGGTTTTCTGGGGGTGGCCGCACCGTGTGGTCAGGTGAGCAGGGAGGACCCATGACAGCGAAGACCCCACCATCCACGTCCTCACACGTGGATCTACTCGGCAGGCTGGGCGCCCACGTACGTTCGCGTGAACTGCCCAGCGGGGATGAGTTGACCAGTTTTACCGTGATCGTGGACCGTCCCGTGCGCGAGCGCCGCGGTGGCACCAAGGTCGATGCGATCGCCTGCACCACGACTAACCGCAAGATCCGGGACCGGTTGCAGCGCCTCGAGCCGGGAACGGCCGTGAGAGTCGAGGGAGTTTTGCGGCGCCGGTTCTGGCGCACGGGTGCGTCGGCGGGTCAGGTGGGCAGCACGACGGAGGTCATGGTGCGCGCCTTGGCGTTGGCCTAGCACCTTCTCGTTGAAGGGTGAGGCGCGTGGGACCATTTAGGTGTGGACGAATCCGATGAGAAGAACCCGGCTGGCGAGCCGTATGACTGGTACCAGCGCGCGCTCGCGTTGCTCGCAGAGGGGAACAGTGATGCCGCCGCAACATTGCTGGAGCGGGTGCGTCGAAGCGAGCCGAGTCCAGCGGTACTCGAAGCACTCGGGCGCGCGCTGTTCGAATCGCGTCGGTATGACGAAGCAATCGAAGTGTTGACCGAATTAGTGGAGCGGACACCCGATGAGGACTACGCCCACTACGCGCTGGGAATGGCGCTATGGCGCCGGCAAGCCTTCCCTGCTGCGCGCGACCATCTTTCGATGGCCTTCGTGATGCGCCCGGACCGCGCGGATTACGGACGGGCACTCGGCCAGGTCAAGGCCACCTTGCGAGCACGAAGTGAAGCCGATCTGCCGTTGGAAGGCCCGATCGACGGGCAGTTCGGGTGACGGTGGCTAGGTGACAGCACCGCTGGTAACCCACTACGACGGACTCATCGTCGATGCCGACGGTGTGTTGTTCCGTGGATCCAAAGTTGTCGAGCACGCGGTGGAGGCGCTGACCTGGGCTGGCCAGGAGGCGGAGTGTCCATGGGGAGTCGTGACGAACAACGCCGCCCACCCACCGAGGGCAGTCGCCGCGAAGTTGCAGGATCTGGGTTACGCACTGGACGCTGAGCACGTCATCACCTCACCGCAGGGAGCGGCCACTTATCTGCGCCAACACGGGATAGATGGGGGAGCACGGGTTTTGGTTGTGGGTGGCTCGGGTATCGATGACGCCTTGCGGGAAGCCGGTTTTGAGCCGGTGCGCGAGCAAGGCACCGAGGTGGTGGCTCTCGTGCAAGGGTTCGGCCCGGACCTCAGGTGGGCTGACCTCGCACAAGCTGCCTACGCCGTCCAGGGCGGGGCGATGTGGGTGGCCACCAACGCCGATCTCACCTTGCCCACCGCCGAGGGACTTGCGCCGGGCAACGGATCGATGGTGCAAGCGGTGGCGAACGCCGCCAACCGGATGCCAGATGCGATCACCGGCAAGCCCGAGCCGCTGTTGATGCAGGTGGCCGCACAGCGGTGGGGAATGAAGCGTCCACTGGTGGTGGGTGATCGCATCGATACTGATATTCGTGGTGGGAACCGGGCTGGGATGGACACCTTGTTGGTGTTGACGGGTGTAACGGACCTAGATCAGGTGGACGCCTTGGTCGATGCTGCGCCCGAAGACCGACCCACCTACATCGCACACGATCTACGTGCCCTCATGCAGCCGGCATCGCGCAGTTTGCTTGCTGATGCCACCGGGGAGTCAGACGATGATCTGCTCTCGCGGCTTCGTCGCTCGCTTGCGCACGCCTGGGCGCACTAGTCTTGCGATCACGAATCTCAGTTTTCAGGGATGGTGAGGGGAATGCTTGAAGGAGTGCGCGGGTACCTGCAGTTGGCCACCGGGTTGACGGAGGTCACCGCAACCAAGGCTCGCGACGCTGCCATGGCTTTGGTCAACCAGGGTTTCCAGGTGTCTAGTAAGACGCCCGACGTTGTCGGTTCGGTACAAGACATCGCTGACGATCTGGTGTCTACCTCCAAGCAGAATCGGGAAATGCTCGTGGGGATGATCCGCACC
>DASYOJ010000132.1:0-5725 GCA_036007925.1 Candidatus Nanopelagicales bacterium | reverse complement strand
CGGTTGACCGGCGTTCATCCGCCGTCCACACTGTGGCGAACAATCGGCGCTCCCGCGTGGCGCCCGTCGTGCCGGGGAGGGGCTGCGTGAAGTATCACCTTCCGCTTACCCATCCACTGTTGGAGACCGTTGAGGTGAACGTCGCCTTTGGCGGTTTACAGATCCTCAATGACGTCTCGATCGGTGTTCCCGAAGGCACCGTGACCGGTCTCATCGGACCGAACGGTGCTGGCAAGACCACGATCTTCAACGTGATGACCGGCTTCGTGAAGCCGGACTCGGGCAAGGTCAAGTACCAGGGCAAACGGCTCAAGCACATCCGCGCGCACCACCTGACATCGCTAGGCATCTCTCGCACCTTGCAAGGAGTGGGCCTGTTCCCTTCGTTGACCGCGCGCGAGAACGTCATGTTGGGTGCCTCCTCTCAGGTCAAGTCCGGGATCGTCTCCGATGCCTTGGCGCTGCCATGGGTCGATGTCGAGCAGCGGCGGGTACGCGAGAAAGCCGATGCGGTTATGGCCGAACTCGGGGTGCTCGAGGATGCCGACCGCCTTCCCGGAGAGATGCCCTACCCCGTGCAAAAGCGCGTAGCACTGGCCCGGGCCCTTGTCAGCGATCCCCAAGTGTTGTTACTCGATGAGCCAGCCGGTGGTATCGGGGCGGGAGATATGCACGAACTTGGCCAACTCATCCGGAGTTGGATCCCCGATCGGACGGTTCTGCTTGTCGAGCATCACATGGAACTCGTGATGGAAGTGTGCGATCTCATCTGGGTGCTCGATGCGGGAAAGGTGATCGCTGCCGGGAGTCCTGACGAAGTCCGAAGCGATCCTGCAGTGCTGGCCGCTTACCTCGGTGAAGACGACGAGGTGAGCGCCTGATGTTGCGCGTTGAAGGTTTGAGTGTGAGCTACGGCCCGGTGCAGGCCGTGAAGGATGTGTCGCTCGATGTGCCTCCGGGACGCGTCACAGCAGTGATCGGTGCCAACGGGGCCGGTAAGTCCACCTTGATGCGCACCCTTGCTGGGTTGGTGAAGCCGCAGTCTGGACGGGTGCTCTTCGGTGAGGAGGACATCACCGGTCGCAAACCAGAAGACATAGCCCGCATGGGAATCGCGCTAGTACCTGAAGGCCGTTCGACCATTCCCGATCTCACCGTGGAGGAGAACCTCAAGCTCGGCGGGATGTGGCGTTCGCATACCCAGCGCGGCACCTCACTCACCCGCGTCTACACGTTGTTCCCAGTTCTCGGTGAACGACGCAGCCTCGGCGCAGACACTCTGAGCGGGGGCGAGCGCCAGCAACTTGCCATCGGCCGGGCATTGATGTGCGGGCCGCAGGTGTTGCTGCTCGATGAGCCCTCGCTCGGTTTAGCGCCCTTGATCGTCACGCAAATTCTCGAACTGGTGAGTCTCATGGCCAAGGACTCCGGGCTGGCGGTGTTGCTGGTCGAACAGAACGCTGCAACGGCACTGCGCGTGGCGAAAACCGGAATCGTGTTGAACCTCGGGCAGATCGTGAAGTCCGGACCGGCCCAGGACATCGCTAACGACGAGGAGTTGCGCCATGCATACCTCGGCTACTGATCGGAAGGGCATCGCATGACGAACTTCATCGATTACTTCCTCGGTGGTGTGTCAACGGGCGCGATCATCGCGCTGATGGCGCTCGCCCTCGTGTTGGTCTGGCGCTCAACGCGCGTCGTCAACTTCGCCCAACTCGGCCAGGCGATGATCACAACATTCATCGCTTTGACCGTTCGCGATGCAACAGGTTCCTGGCTTCTTGCACTGCTTGCGGCCATGGGAGCCGGCCTGATCGTCGGTGTGATCGTGTACTTCTTGGTCATCCGCCCGGTGAAGCGGCTCGACACCTCCGGTGCGATCATCGCGACCTTCGGTGTCCTTATCGCTCTGCAAGCTCTTGCCGGAATGATCTGGGGAGGGGACCAGAAGGCTTTCCCACCGCCGATCAGCAACTCCGGCTACGAAGTCTTCGGGCGCATTTGGCCCTTTTCTCCCTACGACCTGTTGGTTGTCGTCCTGTTGCTCGTACTGGTTTTGACCATGACCGTTGTCTTCACCCGGACGTCCGTGGGACTAGCCATGCGCGCGTCAGCCTTCAATCCTGAGGTAGCCAGACTGTCCGGCGTTCGAGTGAATCGAATGCTCATACTCGGTTGGGCTATCGCCGGTTTGGTCGGTGCTATCGCGGGCGTGCTCGTAGCTCCGCTGTCCACACTGTCGCCCACCAGTTTCGACATCTTCTTGGTGTTCGCGTTCACCGCCGCAGTAATCGGTGGCCTAGACAGTCTGGTGGGGGCGGTCGCGTTCGGCATCGGTACCGGCTTGGTCATCTCGTTGGTCTCCGGTTACACCGACTCTGGCAATGCACCGGTTGTTGCGCTGGTGCTGCTTGTGTTGAACCTGCTGTTCAAGCCCGAAGGTGTCTTCAGTCACCACAAGGCCCGGGCGGTCTAGTCGATGTCGACGATCAGGGATCTCACCGAGCGCGTGCCAGGCTCCCGCCTCGTCACGCACGCACTCATTGCACTGGTGATCTTCGGGATCCTCACGTGGTTCAACCAGGTCGTGGATCCGTTGATGAGTTACTACCTCGCAACGGCTGCGATGTACGCCACTGCCATGTTCGGCATGACGATCCTCGTCGGCCTCTCCGGCCAGGTGTCGTTGGGCAATGGCGCATTGATGGCTGTCGGCGGCTATGTATTCGCCCTCACCTCACTGAATTGGCAGACGGTCCCCATTCTTGGACTCCCGTGGAACGCCCTGTGGTCCATGGCTTTCGCGGGCATCGGTGGCGTGGTCTTTGGCTTGCTGATCGGTGGTGTCGCTGCTCGATTACGGGGTCCTTATCTCGCCGGCCTTACTTTGGGCATTGCGGTTGGAGTTCCGGCGATCGCGAACCGGTTCCCCGAACTCCTCGGCGGGGAAAACGGACTCATGCTGCAGGTCCCCTACCCGGCGGGTGGGTACGCATCAGTTGACGACGGCTTCGATGAGGAATTCATCGACGACGGTTCCGGTGAGGGCTTCATCGAGGACGAGCCGATCTACGAGGAACTGCCGGATGAGTTCTTCGAGGATGCGCCGATCGACGAACCTCTCGGTGAGGAGGACATGCTCACCGAGGATGACTTCCTGTCCGAGGATGACTTCTTGTCCGATGAAGACATGCTCACAGAAGACGATTTCCTTTCGGAGGATGATTTCCTCACCGAAGAGGACTTCTCGACCGATGAGGGCTTCGATGCTGGTGTCGATGCCGGTGGAGATGATGCATTCGTCGAGGATGAGTTCATCGACGATCCCGGGGTTGGATCCGACCTGGATCTGGCCGGTGTGGACTCCGGTTTCATCATCGAGCAGTGGCAGGCCTCGGTCGCGGTGTCCGTCGCGTGCATCGTCGGCTTCATCGCCTTGAACCTGGTCCGCGGTCGCCAAGGCCGGGTGTGGCAGGCCGTCCGAGATGACCCGGTAGCAGCGGCAGTTTCGGGCATTTCGCCCTCAGGCTCGAAGATCTCGGCGTTCGTGGTCAGCAGTTTGTTCGCTGCACTCGCCGGGGCGGTTTTCGCTCAAATCCTCAGCTATGTCGGCCCGGGTGCCTTCGCACTGGGGCTGTCCTTGTCGCTGCTCGTGGGCATCGTTCTCGGCGGCCGCAATTCGCTCATCGGGGCCATGATCGGCGCCGTCATCCTGGTGTGGCTGCCGGAATTCGTCCTGAGTCTGGCCGCAGACCGAGGATGGGAGGACCAGGTCACCAATAACGCCCCGAATTTCGTTTACGGCCTAGCTGTCGTCTTGGTGGTCCTGGCAGCACCCGGAGGACTCGTGGGCGGCGTACAGGAAGTTGTGAAGCGGGTCGCGCGCCGGTAACGAATTCGTCGATTTGTGAAAACTCATTGCCCAGTGAGACAGATGTGACTAGCCTCACGAAAACTCTGGGTTAACCCGTTGTACATGTCGCGCCGCGGCACCGGGCTACCCGAGGCACTTTGGGAGGGATCCACGTGGTTAAGGCCTTCGCTAAGCGGGCGGTTGCTATCGGGGCAGTCGCAGCGCTCGGTTTCGCCGGAGCAGTCGCACCGGCTTCCGCAGCAGACCCCGGCGTTACGAGCAACAAGATCACGATCGGCATGACAACCCCCCTGACCGGACCGGCGTCTTTGGGCTATGAGTTCATCGCCCCGGCAGCGGAGGCCTACTTCGAGTACGTGAACGCCAACGGCGGCGTCAATGGAAGAGACATTGATCTGCGCGTCTACGACGACCAGTACAACCCTGCCAAGACCAAGATCGGAACGAACCAACTCATCAACCGCGACAAGATCTTCGCGATGTACGGGGCGCTCGGCACCCCGACCCACTCGGCCGTGGTGCGAGATCTCAACCGTCGTGGCATCCCGGACGTTTTCGTCAACACCGGTGGAGCGAGCTTTGACAATCCCCGCCGCTACCCGATGACCTTCCCGTACTTCCCGTCCTACATCGTGGAAGCGAAGGCGATGGCCTACTACATCGACCGAACCAGTTCGCTGGACCGCAAGAAGCGCTGCCTGATGTACCAAGACGGCGAATTCGGTGATGACTCCAAGAAGGGCTTCAAGGCGGCCGGTATGAAGTTCGCCGAAGAGGTGTCGTACTTCTCCGGTCAGCAACTGGCCGGCCTGTCCTCGCAGGTCTCCACCTTGAAGTCCGCTGGCTGCGAGCTCGTGGTCTTCTTCGGAGTGACCTCGGCGACCGCATCGCTGCTCGGTGAGGCCGCCAAGGCTGGCTTCAGCCCCACGTGGATGGTGACCTCGGTCGGATCCGATCCTGACGTGATCGGCGGAGTGGTTGGCAGCAAGCGCATTCTGAATGGGGTCTATACCCCGAACTGGATCACACCCATCCAGGACACCCGCAACCCCTACGTGCGCCAGATGAAGGTCATCGCCGATCGCGCTGATCTGCCGTGGAACTTCTACACCTACTACGGCATCAACACCGCGTACGTGTTGGCCCAGGCCCTCGATGCGGCTGGACGCAACCTCACTCGTGAGGGACTCGTCGAGGCGCTGGAGACCGAATCGCGGAGCTTCCGGTCGGCAGCAGAGGTGCCTTTCCGCATCACCGGTTCCTCCCACCAGGGCCTGACTGGCTTCTACATGGCCCGCTATAACTCCGACATCGAGGCGGAGCGGATCACGAACTACGTCATGACCGCGACGAGTTCGGCGTCCGGCAAGGCCAAGCGGACGACCTTCCGTCAGCCGAACCCGACCCGCAAGCTGCTGCCGTAAACGGCGGAGAGGAAAAGAGGATCAACGTGAAGATCAAATTGCCTCGCCGCTCTATAGCGGCGGTCGCCTCCCTGGGACTGGCCCTCGTGGCGGTCCCGACCGTGGCGCCGGCGGCTAACGCCGTCGACGCCTGCGGCCTTGGGGAGACGTGCACGGGCGCGCTTACCGGCTCGCTCGGTGATTCCGCGTTCGAGATCATGATGCCGCCGAAGTTCAACGGAACCGTGCTGTTGTACTCGCACGGATACCGCATCGCCCAGCCGGTACCGGCGCAGATCGCGACGGCACTGCGCTTGGACCAGGCGCCGTATTACTCGCAGACCACGGTTCCGGGTATCGGGCCGGCGTATGAGGCGAATGGAATTCCGCAGGTGGCCCCGTCGGCCGCGGCCGCGGCGAACCTGCTCGGCCAGGGCTACGCCCT
>DASYOJ010000131.1:0-9536 GCA_036007925.1 Candidatus Nanopelagicales bacterium | reverse complement strand
GGCTTGCGATGAGCGATGCTGACGTGGGTTCCCACGCTGGTGCGCGAAGCTGGGAGTAAGCCACGCAATGCTTCACACGTTGCCTGTTCCATGAGCGCGATCACCCGAGGCGTCCCGAGCACTGCGACATCTCCGCTGCCCAACGCGATGGCGGTATCGGCAGCCGTAACCTTCATACCCGCCACGCCGCTGGCTTGCAGCAGATTGCGCGCGGGATCGTTCATCGCTGGCTATTCCACGGTGACAAGAGCATCACCTTCGCGTACGACGTCTCCGGCGCCGACGTACACCTCAGTGACCAGCCCCCCAGCCTCGGCAAGCACCGGGATCTCCATCTTCATAGATTCCAAAACGACAAGAACGGCCCCAGAGTCGACGCGTTGTCCCACACTCACTTCGATCGAGTGCACCGAAGCAACCATTTCCGCACTAAGGGTGTGTGCCATGTCTCCTCGTCTTGTGTCTGAGCGCGGAGCCTACTGCGCCGGGCCCGTGCGGAACGTAGCCCGCACCCGATCCCGTAGCGCGCTCGGGGCGTTCGGGCGGCCCACTGCTCGCACCACCAAGGCTTGCACCTGGCGCTGGGCTTGCTCTTCGGACCCGCACGGCGGGCACTCACGGATATGAACCGCGATCAGTTGGAACTGCTCGGCACCGACTTCCCCATCGATGTAGGCGCTCATGGCGGCGATTACCTCGGTGCACGGCGTGGCGTGCGGCTTGCCACAACTCACTCGATGCCTCCTGCCGTCGGGGCGCGCTCGCTCGATGCTGCGTCACCACGATCGTGTCCATAATGAGCCAACAACGAGCGCAGCGATTTCCTTCCCCGGTGCACCCGGGACATGACCGTTCCTATCGGCGTTTCCATGATGTCGGCGATCTCCTGGTAGCTGAATCCTTCGACATCGGCGAGGTAGACAGCCGTGCGAAAGTCCTCCGGAAGGGCGTGCATCGCCTCGACGATATCGGCGTCACCGAGCCGCTCCAGAGCTTCCACCTCTGCCGATCGTGTACCGCCTGGTGAGCGCGAGTCCACGTCTAGCAGCTGGGAGTCCGACAACTCATCGGCCGAAGTCGATAGTGGCTCTCGCTGCGCTTTGCGGTAGGAGTTGATGTAGGTGTTTCGCAGAATGCGAAAGAGCCAAGCGCGCAGATTCGTGCCCTGCCGAAAGGACCGAAAGGCTGCAAATGCCTTGGTGTACGTCTCTTGGACCAAATCCTCGGCATCCGCTGGATTTCGGGTCATGCGCAGCGCCGCTCCGTACAACTGGTCCAGATAGCCCAACGCATCGGATTCGAAGATGGCCGCTAATTCTTCATCGGTGATGTCGACTGCCTCGTGTTCGATGCCCTCGGGATCCGAATCGGTAGGTGCGGCCGGCTCATGAGCCCCGGAGTCGTCCACATCAGCGGTCATCGCACCCAGCCTACGTCGCTGGCCGTGCTCCATCGATGTCCACCGGCGCCAGTACCTCCGGGCCGTTATTACCCGGCTTATTGACCAATGTCGAAACTGGATACGTCAGCAGTTCTTCGACTGCGCCATCAGCAAGCACGCGGGCGAGGAGGGAATCTGGGTCATCGGTAGCCGGGTCCAGCCATGCGGACCAATGAGTGGGATCGACGAGCACCGGCATCCGGTCGTGGATGCGCGCGAGCACGCCGCGGGCGTCTTGGGTCACGATCGTGCAGGAGCGAACCAGGCCCTCCGGTCCTGGCCAGTCTTCGTACAGTCCAGCCAAGGCAAGCGGGCGTGAGCTGGCATCGTGAAAGAAGAAGGGCTGTTTCACAGCGCCCTCACGCGCCTGCCACTCGTAGTAACCGTCGGCGGGCACCAGGCACCGTCGCCGCCGAAATGCCGAGCGGTACGCGGGCTTATCGGAAACGGTCTCGCTGCGCGCGTTGATCATCCGCGCCGATCGAGAGGCATCCTTTGACCAGGAGGGAATAAGCCCCCAACGAGCACTGTCCACCCGTCGAGTGCCCTGGTCTTCCATCACGATGAAAACCTCACGCGTGGGAGTCACGTTGTAATCGGGAATGGTCGGTAGGCGCGTTGGCGCGCGCCCCTCATCCTGGGAGGAAAGCGGCAACTGTTCGGCCGCGAAATACTCAGCGATCTCCACTGCATCACGAAGCGCCGCGTAGCGTCCACACACATCACCATTGTGCGCTGCCCTCCCCCTTTGTGGTGCAGGCATCCGTCCACAACACACCACTACTGTGGGCAAATGGACGAGGAAGCGCAGTGGTGGGCAGCGCCTACCTGCTCGGAGCCGATCAACGCCGAGATCGAGGTTCCCGGTTCCAAGTCCCTCACCAATCGGGCCTTGATTCTGGCGGCCCTATCTGATGGCCCTAGCCGCATCGAACGAGCCCTGCGTTCGCGCGATACCGAATTGATGGTGCAGGCACTCCAGACCCTCGGTGTCGAAATCGAAACTCGCCTGATCGATGCCGCAACCTTTGATGTCGATGTCACACCGCACTATCTGCGAACCGAACAACCAACCACAATCGATGTCGGTCTCGCTGGCACCGTCATGCGGTTCCTGCCCCCGGTGGCTGGCCTCGCACACGGGGATCTCGCTTTTGACGGAGACCGCGCCGCCCGGCGCCGCCCGATGGCAACTCTCATCGAAGCCATGCGCGATGTTGGCATGGAAGTCGAAGACGCCGGCCGCGGGCTGCTGCCGATCCTGGTCCACGGACATGGACAGGTCCCTGGCGGCGAAGTGCTGCTTGATGCCTCCCGCTCCAGTCAATTCGTCAGCTCTTTGTTGCTATCGGGAGCGAGATTCGAGGCGGGTGTGACTATTCGCCACGTGGGCCCCCCTGTTCCGAGCACACCCCACATCGACATGACGATCGCCATGCTCGCCGAACACGGTGTGCTCGTGCGCTCCGTGGACGAACCCGATGTCGGCGGACATTCCCGCCACACCTGGCACGTGGATCCGTGCACTCTCGGCGCGGTCGATCAGGTCGTGGAACCGGACGTTTCCAACGCGCTGCCCTTCATCGCCGCGGCACTGGCAACCGGTGGACACATACACATTCGGCACTGGCCCGCGAAATCGCTGCAACCCACCGAGCAGATCCTCGATGTGATTCGAGCGTTCGGCGGCCAGGTAGTTGTCCACGACACCGGCCTTGACGTGCAAGGACCCGATTCACTCGCCGGCGTCGATATCGATTTGCGCGAGATCGGTGAAACCGCTCCGACTTTCACCGCCCTAGCCGCGCTCGCAGATGGACCCAGCACACTGCGCGGGATTGCCCATCTCCGCGGACACGAAACCGACCGACTCGAGGCATTACACATGCAGATCGGCAACCTTGGTGGAGCAATCGAACAAACTGAGGATGGCCTGCGCCTGAACCCGTCCCCACTCATCGGTGGCCGGTTCGCGACCTATGAGGACCACCGGATGGCTACCTGCGCAGCGATCATCGGGCTGCGCGTGCCCGACATCCATGTTGAGAACATCGCAACGACCGCCAAGACCCTCCCCGATTTCCCCCAGCGCTGGGGTGCGCTCTTTCCCGCATGAGTGCTTCGTTGGTATCCGAACAGGTCGCATGGAGTACGCGCCGTGAGTAGACGGGCGACTGATCGGCTCGACGAAGACGACGTACGGATTCGACCCGGTAAACACAAGGCGCGGCCGAGGTCCAAGGACCGCCCCGAATACGACGACGCCGGGCAAGCGGTTGTCACGACCGTGGACCGGGGGCGTTTCACCGTGGTTGATGACGCAGGCACCGAACACTTCGCAGTGAAGGCACGCGAACTCGGACGTAAGGGCATTGTGGTCGGTGACCGCGTGGAAATCGTGGGAATGAACGCCCAAACGAACACCGAGCGCGCCGAGCGCGAGGACTTTGCCCGCATCGTTCGGCGCTTACCGCGCGCCACCGTGTTGCGCAGGACAGCCGACGACACCGATCCTGTTGAGCGGGTGATCGTTGCGGGTGCCGATCAATTGGCTGTGGTGACCTCTACTACCGACCCAACTCCGCGCACCGGCTTGATCGATCGCGCGTTGGTAGCGGCCTTCGATGCCGGCATCGATCCAATGCTCCTGATCACCAAGTCCGATCTCTTGGCACCAGATGCACTGACCGAGGCATACGCCCCACTTGGCATCCCGATCATCGATGTGTCAGCTAGTCAGGACAGGTCCACGGTGCTTGACGTACTGACCGGGCACACAACTGTGCTCGTCGGCCACTCCGGGGTAGGCAAGTCCACCTTGGTGAATTCACTCGTGCCCGGAGCAGATCGCAGCACCGGTGGTGTCAATGAGGTGACGGGTAAGGGTCGGCATACCTCCACGAATGTCATCGCCTTGGCCTTGCCGGCTGGTGGAATCATCATCGATACTCCTGGCATTCGATCCTTTGGTCTCGCCCATGTCGAAGCCGGTCGAGTCATTCAGGCCTTTTCCGACCTTGCGCGGGCTGCGGAAGCTTGTCCGCGCGGCTGCTCGCACAACGAGCCCTACTGCGCTTTGGACGAGGCAGTTGTCAACGGATCTATCTCTGCGGAGCGGTTGGCGTCGCTACGTCGCCTGTTGAGCAGTAAAGAAGAGTCCGCCTACTGATCGGGGACTTGGCCACGCTCAGTGTTCTCGATGATCGAACCCCACACTGCTTCGCTCCCCGAATGGCCGGTGATCACCGTGGACCACGTCACGGCCACCGACGCCACGAGCACGGCAACCCCTAGCGTGATGACCCACCAGGGACGGGACCGGTTAGCCGGAACTCCCCGGGCAAACAGCCAGTACACGATCACCAGCACCGCGAAGACGGTGGCGAAGATCGGCAGATCGTGGCCGTATTCCACGTGCGGCTGCGGGTTTCCCACCCGAGAGGCGAGTTCGGCACCGGAAAGCCGCGCGATCCACGCAGCACCTGCCCCCAGCACGGAGACGATGACCACAGCCAAACCGAGCTTATGGATCAGCGCTCGCCGAAGCACGACCACCACGGCCCCAAGCGCAGCAACTGGTAACAGCACAACGGTCGCATGCACGATCAGCACGTGTGTCGGTAACCCAAAGATCGTGTCGAACACAGAACCCACGAGACCACCTTAGGGTCACCGGTCTCATCGGGCTCGTTTCGCCGGCTGGGCGATACAGTCTGGCGGTGATACCTCGCGTCGCTACTTCTCTGATGGCCATGACAGCCCTCACCTCGGTCGCTGTCCTGGCTCCGGCCACTGCAAGCAGCGTCAACACTCAAGTGACCGATGCCGTTACGCAAGCGAATGTGAAGGTTGTGGGCACCAGCCCCGCAATGGCGATGGGCACCGTGTATCAAGCCACTGCCCAGTCGACGGGATTGATGCTCAACAACTCACCAACCCTCGTCACACACGCTCAGTCGCTGACGGGACAGGGAGTCCAACAGATCTACACCCAAGACACGATGCCAGCTTCGCCGACAACTGCGCGGTTGGCGAAGTCTCGACAAGATAGCCAAGCAAAGGTTTTCCGGAAGATTGATTCCATGGCGCAGCGGCTTGCTGAGTGCGGTGACCAATGCGTCCTCAACCTCCACGTCCACGTTCCGGCGGACCAAGCCGCTGCAGTCAAGGATGCACGCAACGATTCGTGCGATGTAGGCGAGTTTCAGCTAACCGGCACCGACTTACCGTCGACGGGTTCGCCAACCGCCGAGCAACTGGTCGCCACCTGCATCGTTGCGCGGATGGAGACTCAAACCGGCGTAGATGTCCAGGGAGTGGCGTGGGTGGTCGAGGATGCCCCCCGCACAGCAGCAAACACTCCACTAGCCAGCGTCGACATGTACGTGCAGCGCTTGCCGTAGGTTCCCGGCCATGGACGATCTCACCCTCGCGCTTGCGCTCGCAGATGCAGCTGATGCGATTTCGATGGACCGCTTCCAATCGGCTGACCTTATGGTCGAGACGAAACCGGACATGACACCGGTAAGTGACGCCGACCGCGCTGTCGAGGGCATGCTGCGAGACCTGCTGGCTCAGCATCGACCCGAGGATGCCGTTCATGGCGAGGAGTACGGATCCTCAAGCGGCAACAGGCAATGGATCATCGATCCGATCGACGGAACGAAGAACTATGTCCGCGGCGTTCCCGTGTGGGCCAGCCTGATCGCCTTACGCGAAGGCGAAGAGATATCCACCGGCGTCGTCAGCGCTCCGGCGTTGGGGCGTCGTTGGTGGGCGGGAGGTTCCACCGCAGCTTCGTGCACGGCGCCTGGCTCTTCCCAGCCGCGCTCGCCTTTGCACGTCAGCCAGGTCGCGACAATCGAAGATGCCTCGTTTAGTTTCTCCGATGCGATCGGGTGGCCACGGGAATCGGGCTCGTTGGACCGGTTACTGAGTGCTACCTGGCGGCAGCGCGGCTACGGGGATTTTTGGTCCCACCTCATGGTGGCCGAAGGCGTGGTAGATATCGCCGCCGAACCGGCGCTGAAAGTGCACGATGTCGCGGCGCTCGTCCCGATCATTACCGCCGCCGGCGGCACGATCACTACCTTTGAGGGAACGACTCCTCCGTGGAACGATCCAACGGCCGAATTCTCCGCCGTGACCACGAATGGCTTAGTTCACAATTTGGTCCTAGATCTGCTGCGGGGCTAGTACTGCGCGCCTGCAGGGCGCACTATGAAGGCACCTACCGGGAGAAGGTGCAGCATGCGCGTTTCACAAATCCTGACGGGCAAGGGCCACGACGTCTTCGCGATCGCTCCAGATGCCAGCGTGGCCGATTTGGTGCAAACCCTGGCCGAACGAAGGGTCGGAGCACTGCTCGTTCGGGGAGCAGACGGCGCGATAGCCGGAATCGTCTCCGAACGCGACATCGTGCGTGCGCTTGGTGCCCAGGAATCGGTCCTGCACGATCCGGTCGCATCCATCATGACCAGCGATGTCGTCACCGTCTCCCACGACGCTGATGTCTCCGATCTGATGCGCTTGATGACCGACCGACGGATCAGGCACATACCCGTGATGGACGATGACGATGCCTTGCTGGGTGTGGTGTCGATCGGGGACGTCGTGAAGAACCGAATGGACGAACTCGAAGCGGAGCGTGCCGCGCTCGTGGACTACATCACGCAAGGCGGTTAGCGCGGGCGTACCCGAACGGGCATGCCGCCGCGCGGGCGAATAGTCACCAGCGGTTCACCCACCGGAAGCGACGCCCCTGCCGGCAGTTCCACGGTGAAGCTCCGCGTGAGTTCGGCCAGCATCATGACCGATTCGACATACGAGAAGTCGCGCCCGATACACAATCGCGGCCCGGCACCAAAAGGAATGTGCGCGAACCGTGGAATGTCCCCCCGGAAACGATCCGGATTGAAGGCATCAGGATCCGTCCATAGGTCCGGGTGTCGGTGCAGCAACCACGGACTCATGATGATCAACGCTCCTGCGGGCACAGAAATCTGGTCGATAACGTCTGCTTCGAGCGCCTGTCGGGTGATCAACCAGGCTGGCGGGTACAGCCGCAGCGTCTCCTCCACTACGGCCTTGGCGACGGGCAGCCTCGGGTAATCCTCGAATCCGATCGGCCGGTTCCCGGCCACTGCATCTGCTTCGGCGGCTACCTGATCGGCGACATGCGGATGCTGCGCCAACAATCCCCAGGCCCAGCCAAGCGCACTGGCAACAGTCTCGTGCCCCGCCACGATGAACGTCACCAACTGATCGCGGATCTGCTCGATGCGCAGCGGCCGATCGTGCTCATCGCGCACCGCGAGCAGCAAGCCCAGCAGATCACCCCCGGGTGCACCCGTTCGAGCCGCCACCATCTCGCCCACCGCGTCATCAAGGGCAGCCACGGACCTGCGCAAGGTGCGGTTGGCCGGTGTGGGTAACGATGGCGGTGGCGTGATCGGCACCCGCGCTCGGGCGACAACCACTTCCAGCGCTTCCAGGGTGGCTTCAGCGATCTCGCTGGAGCGACCGGTCAGATCGGTACCCATCAGCGATGCCGCAACGATCTCTAGCGCAGCGCTCATCATGTAGGCGTCTGCATCCACGACTGTTCCCGGTTCGAGTGCAGACCACTGCTGCCGCACGCGGGCCGTGGCCGCAGCAACATGGGATCCCACGTCTTGAAGAGCACTGTGGTGGAAGGCCGGCTGCAAAGCGCGCCGTTGCACGCGCCAGACATCACCATCGGAGGTCAACAAACCCTCGCCGGTCACCAGGGAAAGCGCCCGATATTGAATCGTCGACTTGCCGTATCCGCGCGCGTTGTCCACCAACACTCGCCGAACCCCATCGGGACTGTTCACCAGGTATGACGGTGGCCGCGGCACCGGGAACTGCGCGATGTCCCCGAACTCGCGCCAGGTGGAATCCAAGAAGGCAAGTGGGTTGTCACGAATCGTGCGAAAGGCACGAAGCATCTGCGGTCCCAGCGGACCGGGAGCGGTGACCGGCGTCCCCAGGAAGTGGGTGGGCTGTTTGCTCACGGGCTCAGAATCTGGTTCTCCTCGACAAAGAGGCGGATCCGACCCGCCACGTGATCCAGCGAATCTTGGGCCACCGCTTTACCGATTGGTGTGGCATAGGCGGCCTCGAAAGCCTCCTGATCGTCGAACCACAACTCCGCGATGCCATCGATGCCGTCGGCCGAATCGGTCACCAGGTTGAAGCGGATTTCTCGAACACCAGGAAGGTCCCGCGCCTTGGGTGCGTGCTCGGTGAGCCACCAAGTAGCAAACTCCTGAGCGGACATGTGCTCACCGCGGGTGAGCAGAATCATCGCTTTGAACAAGGTGGGACTCCCTTCGATGATGAGCAGTTACTGGGGCTTGTTCGTGCGGGCACCGGGGCGGCCACCGCACGACAACGCCAACGCGATGACGATCTCATCGGCATGCGGAGCATCAGGGATCACCAGATCCACTGAGTCCATATCGTCAAAGACCCAGCGGTCATCCTTGTTTCCCATGGGAATGGTGATCATCGCACCGGGCCCAGCAACCTTCTTGGTGCCGGGAATAATGTCGGCACCTCCGCCGATCGCCGCACGCACGGGGGCACCAAAACGCGGGTGCAAGATCGCCGCAGTGTGCTCGCGGTCCCCCTCCACCCCCACGATGGCTCCTTTGCCATAGCCACGCACTTCCGCCGGTGTCGCACCGACTGCTGTCAATTGGGCCACGCAACGTTCGACCAGGAAGGCGGCGGCATCAGCGCCGAGTTGCTCCAATTCGCTGAGATCTGCCACACGCCCGCGTCCGGCCATCGGATTGGCGACCACGATCGCCGAGGTAACCACCAGCGTTGGTGGGTCCACGACCGTGCCGGCTTCTGACCAGGTTTCGTGCCCACCAGAGTGCACTGCTCGAATTTTCATCCTACGACTTCCTCCAGTGGTCGAATCGGTGTGTAGAAAGTGCTGCGTTCCACCAGGGTGCGGTTCACCACCTGCAACCGCTGAGCAAGCTCTGCTGGATCCATTCCTTGGCCGTGGGCGGCTCCGGCAGCGCGTGAGATGTTCTCGTCCATCAAAGTCCCTCCGACA
>DASYOJ010000130.1:0-4415 GCA_036007925.1 Candidatus Nanopelagicales bacterium | reverse complement strand
CTCTTTTTCCTGCGCTCCCGGCCACGGCTTGTCCACCCGCTCCGGCAACGAGGAATCGCGGCGTAGTGGAGGTTGATCGACCGGGGTTCGCAACAGCAGGGGCTCGGTGGTCGACCGTCCCTGGAATTCCACGCCGAACATCTCCGCCGTTTCCCGCTCATGCCAATTCACTCCGGGAAACAAGGAAACAAGGCTCGCGATGCGCGGGCTATCAATTGACACGACTGTTCGCACTAAAGCCTCACGCCCGCTACCGGGAGCGCATAGGTGCAGGAGAATTTCAAGTTTTCCGCCGCGATCAACGGCGCTGAGCCAATCGGCGCTCACCAGGCCTGCATCGCGAAGCCCCGTGGCCGCAATTACCCACGCCTCAGGCTCGACATCCTGGATGTCCGATTCGACGATCACGCCGCCACCATTGCATCGACTAGGCGCTCGAGTTCGGCCACCAAGGCCTGCGGTCGCGGCGGACATCCGGGGACATACGCTTCGACCGGCAGGGTGTGATCGATGCCATTACGCACCGTCGGGGCATCCCAATACGGGCCACCACTGGTGGAGCAAGCGCCAAAGGACAGCACCCGCACCGGGCCGTGGCGAGCGAGGTTGTCGTGCGCCCGAACAACGGCCGGCTCGAGAGCAAGCGTGACGGTCCCGGCCACGATCAGCACCGTGGGTCCCGACGAAGGGCCGGGCACCGGTTCGGGCAGCAGCAAGCCTTGGGCTTCGGCGGCCTCAACCTCGAGCGCACAACAGGCGAGGCCGGCGCTCAGTAGTTGCACCCGCGCCTGCGGTCGGGAGGCCAATCGCCACATGGCCTGCAGGTTATCCGGGGTTCGCATAGTGGAACCCCACATGGTGATGCGACACGAAAGAGAGCAGAATGAGATCTTCAGGGCGGTGCGGTCACCGCGAGGCCTCGAGGAAACCAGGAGCCATGACCAAGCAGGTCGTTCAAGTCGACAGGGTCGTGATCAGGTTCGCCGGAGATTCCGGCGATGGCATGCAACTCACCGGAGACCGCTTTACCTCCGAAGCTGCCTGGATGGGTAATGACCTGCTCACCTTGCCGAACTTCCCCGCCGAGATCAGGGCGCCAGCCGGCACCCTGCCTGGTGTCTCAAGCTTTCAACTCGCGTTCGCCGATCACGACATCACCACCCCCGGAGACCAGCCGAACGTGCTCGTCGCCATGAACCCCGCGGCATTGAAGGCCAACATCGAGGATCTGCCGCGCGGTTCAGATCTGATCGTGAACACCGACGAATTCACCAAGCGGAACCTGGAGAAGGTCGGCTACGCCGCAAGCCCACTAGACGACGATTCCCTCGAGGCCTACCGCGTGCACCCCATCGCTTTGACCTCCATGACGGTCGAAGCGCTCAAGGAATTCGACGTCACCAAAAAGGAAGCCGAGCGAGCGAAGAACATGTTCGCCCTCGGACTTTTGCTGTGGCTCTACCACCGCCCCACCGAAGGAACCATCGAGTTCTTGAAGAAGAAGTTCGCGGCCAAGCCGGAAATCATGAACGCGAATATCGCGGCATTCGAAGCCGGCTGGTCCTACGGGGAAACCACCGAGGAATTCTCGGTGCAGTACGAGGTGAAGCCAGCTGCAATGCCCGCAGGCGTCTACCGCAACATCACCGGCAATACGGCTTTGGCCTACGGCTTGATTGCGGCCTCCGAGCAATCCGGGCTCAAACTGTTCCTCGGCTCCTACCCGATCACCCCCGCCTCGGACATCCTCCATGAACTGAGCAAACACAAGCGCTTCGGCGTCATGACCTTCCAAGCCGAGGACGAGATCGCCGGCATAGGCGCGGCCCTTGGCGCCTCCTACGGCGGATCTCTCGGCGTTACCACCACCTCTGGTCCAGGTATCGCCTTGAAGTCCGAGACGATCGGCCTTGCCGTCTCCTTGGAGCTTCCGCTTCTTGTCATCGACGTGCAACGTGGCGGACCATCCACGGGCCTACCCACCAAAACGGAGCAATCAGACCTCCTACAGGCGATGTTCGGGCGCAACGGGGAATCACCGGTGCCGATCGTGGCGCCGCAAAGCCCGGCCGATTGCTTCGATGCTGCTCTCGAAGCGACCCGTATCGCGGTCACGTACCGCACGCCGGTCTTCCTGCTTTCCGACGGATACGTCGCTAACGGCTCTGAACCGTGGCAAATCCCTGCGGTTGAGGAACTGCCGACGATCGACCCTGCCTTTGCCACCGCGGCCAACCACACAAACAACGACGGCACCGAAGAGTTCTGGCCCTACCTGCGCGATCCGCAGACGCTCGCAAGACCCTGGGCGATCCCGGGGACGGCGGGTCTGGAGCACCGCATCGGCGGACTGGAGAAGGCCGACGGTTCGGGCAACATCTCCTACGACCCCGACAACCACGACCACATGGTCCGGTTGCGCCAGGCGAAGGTCGATGCCGTGGCCGAGACCATCCCCGATCTTGACGTTGACGACCCCGATGGCGATGCCCGCATATTGATGCTCGGCTGGGGATCCACGTACGGGCCCATCGGCGCCGCGTGCCAGATCGCTCGCCGCTCGGGCATCAAGGTCGCCCAAGCGCACCTGCGGCACCTGAACCCGTTCCCCAGCAATCTGGGCGAGGTCCTTGCCCGCTACGACAAAGTGGTGGTTCCTGAGATGAACCTGGGCCAACTCAACATGCTGCTGCGCGCGAGGTTCCTCGTAGATACCTACGGCTACAACCAGGTTCGGGGACTGCCGTTCAAGTCCAGCGAACTCGTCGATGTCATCACCGAATTGGATCAGCAGATGAAGGAGTCCCTATGAGTACCGACGCCTTCCCGGCTCTCTCCCTCGTACCGAAGTCCGACGTCGAGATGAAAGCCAAGGACTTCAAGACAGACCAGGAAGTTCGCTGGTGCCCAGGCTGTGGTGACTACGCGATCCTCGCAGCGGTCCAGGGATTTATGCCCGAGTTGGGATTGAAGAAGGAAAACATCGTCTTCATCTCCGGCATCGGTTGCTCCTCGCGCTTCCCGTATTACATGGACACCTACGGCGTGCACAGCATCCACGGGCGCGCGCCCGCCATCGCCACCGGCTTGGCCACCACCCGCCCGGATCTATCGGTGTGGGTGGTCACCGGTGACGGCGACGCGTTGAGCATCGGCGGCAACCACCTCATCCACGCCCTTCGCAGGAACGTGAATCTGAAGATCCTGTTGTTCAACAACCGGATCTACGGACTCACTAAAGGCCAGTACTCCCCCACCTCCGAGCAGGGCAAAATCACCAAGTCCACCCCGCAGGGCTCGCTGGACTATGCCTTCAACCCGGTGTCAGTCGCGCTCGGCGCGGAGGCAACGTTCGTTGCCCGCACTATCGATTCGGACCGCAAGCACATGACCGAGGTGCTGCGAGCAGCCGCTGCCCACGAAGGTTCCGCGCTCGTCGAGATCTACCAGAACTGCAACATCTTCAACGATGGCGCCTGGGAACCGCTCAAGGAGAACGACGTCCGCGAGGACAACTTGATCCGGCTCACGGACGGCGAGCCCATCATCTTCGGCAACAACGCAGACAAGTGCGTGATCCGTGATTCCGACGGTCACCTACAGGTGATGGATGTTGCGGATGTGGATCAGGCCGACATCATCATCTTTGACGCCCATGCCAAAGATCCCGGTCTGGCCTTCGGGCTCTCGCGCCTATACAACCCGCGCACGCTCACCAACACCCCGATCGGTGTCTTCCGCGACGTCACCCACCGCGAGGCCTACGACCGCATGGCCCAGCAACAGGTGGCGGACGTTATCGAAGAACAAGGGCGCGGGGATCTGCAGGCGCTACTTCGCGGTAGCGATACCTGGACCGTCAACTGAGCACCGAAACCACCGAGGAATCCGCCCAGCACCGACTCGGGCTACTACTGGGCATTGCAGCCTGGGTGATGTGGGGGCTCTTTCCGCTCTACTTCGCCTTACTCGATGCCGTTAGTCCGCTGGAGGTGGTCGCCCACCGGATTATCTGGACCTTGGTCTTCCTCATTGTCGTGATCTCCATCGCGCGCAACTGGGGACGAGTCACAAGGGTTCTCAACCGACGCAGGATCCTCATCTTGCTCGGCGCCGCAATCTTCATCTCCATCAACTGGCTCGTCTACGTCTACGCCGTGGCAAGCGATCAAGTTGTCCAAGCATCGCTGGGCTACTTCATAAACCCGCTTATTTCGGTTGCCCTCGGTGTGATCCTGCTACGCGAACGACTGCGCCGGTTGCAGTGGGTGGCTGTAGGAATCGCACTGATCGCCGTCGCCATCTTGACCATCAGTTACGGCGCACTGCCGTGGATCAGCCTGACCCTGGGTTTCAGTTTCGCCTTGTATGGACTCTTGAAGAAGCTCGCCAATGTGGGATCCACCGACAGCCTG
>DASYOJ010000129.1:0-11262 GCA_036007925.1 Candidatus Nanopelagicales bacterium | reverse complement strand
GTGCGGCAAGTCCACCTCCCTTCGCATGCTCGCCGGACTTGAACCGATCAGTTCCGGACATATCTACATCGGCGAACGTGATGTCACTAATGTCGCAGCCAAGGACCGCGACATCGCGATGGTTTTCCAGAACTACGCCCTCTACCCGCACATGTCGGTCGCCGAGAACATGGCGTTCGCCCTCAAGATCCAGAAGGTCTCCAAAGACGACATCGAACGACGTGTCAAGGAAGCCGCCGCACTGCTGGACTTGACCGACTACCTCGAGCGCAAACCCAAAGCGCTCTCGGGTGGGCAACGTCAACGCGTGGCCATGGGCCGGGCCATCGTGCGTGAACCCCAGGTGTTTTTGATGGACGAGCCACTGTCCAACCTCGATGCCAAACTGCGCGTGCAGACCCGCACGCAGATTGCTGCGTTGCAGCGTCGCCTGGGCACCACCACGGTTTACGTCACCCACGATCAGGTAGAAGCCATGACCATGGGTGATCGGGTGGCGGTGCTGAAGGACGGTGTGCTTCAGCAAGTGGCGGCTCCGCGCACTTTGTACGACGAGCCGGCCAACGCTTTCGTCGCTACCTTTATCGGGTCACCGTCGATGAACATCGTGCCCGTCACGGTGGCCGATGGTGGAGTGATGATGGGCGATCATCATGTTCCCTTGGAGCGGGATCTTCTCGGCAAAGTGCGCGGGGGCACCGCGCAACTGGGTGTGCGACCGGAGGATCTGCAGTTGTCCGAAAGTGGAGCGAGCATGACGGTCACGCTGGTTGAGGAACTCGGAGCCGACACCTTCGTCTACGGGGAGATGCCCGCAGCCGACGGCTCTACCGTCATGCTCGTGGCCCGAGACCAGTCCCACGCAGCACCACGTATGGGTGACACGGTCCACGTGATGCCTGAGCGCACGTACCTGTTCCAAGATGATGGGGCATTCGAGCGCATCGTCTAGTTGCGCGGCGCAACTGCGCCCTCACGTTTGCAACCACACCGTGGTGTCCGGGCCGATACGCAGGCCGTCGTGACCTGTCTCGATTGGTCCAGAAGCCAGCAACACCAGGCCGACGGCTGGTGAGGTGATCCACTCACCGGATGTGTTGGCAATAACGACGACGTCAGCACCGCGCCCAAATGCCAGCACCCCTGGATTGTCGGTATCCAGGAAACAGAACTCACCGCTGGATAACCCCGGGTGTGAGTGACGCAAGGCCAACGAGGTCCGGTAGAGGTTCAAGGTGCTGAACGGATCGATGTCCTCGGCTTCAATTGTCGATTTCGCCCAACCTTCGGGTTGCGGCAGCCACAGTTCGACATCGAAGCGTTCGGTGAATCCGTACGGGGGTTCAGTTCCAAACCATGGCAACGGCACCCGACCGCCATCGCGACCCTTTTGCTGTCCAGCCGAACGGAACCACACCGGGTCTTGACGGGCGCTGTCGGGAATGTGGACATCGGATAGCCCAAGTTCCTCGCCCTGATAGACGTACACCGATCCCGGTAGTGCATGCGCTACGAGTGCGAGGGATCGCGCCCTCGCCAACCCCTCTCGGCCATCTCCCAGACGGGTCACCACGCGCGGCGAATCATGATTACTCAGCGCCCAGGTGGGCGGTGCTCCCACCAACGCCACGGCTTCGATGGCGCGCTCGATCACCGAGCGCATTGCTGTCGCTTCCCAGGGAACCACCAGGAAATCGAAACCGAAGATTTGGTGCAAGGTGTCTTGCGAGACATAGCGCGAAGCTCGGTGCGGTGAAACCCATGCCTCCACCACCGCCATCTTGTCGCTGCCGTAGGAGTTCAACAGCGAGCGCCACTCCCGGTAGATGTCTTGGACTTCGTCGCGATCGAACAAGGCGGAATTCGCCAGACCGGCACGGCGATCGATAGCTTCTTGAGAACTCGGGTCCAGATCAAAGCGAAGGGACTGACTCATCCCGATCGGATCGATGAGATCCGGATAGGTCATGTCTTTTGCCAAACCCAGCGCCACATCCACTCGGAAGCCGTCGACGCCCAAATCGAGCCAGAACTTCAGCGTGTTCAGCGCGTCCGCGCGGACTTCTTCGTCCTCCCAGTTCAAGTCCGGTTGCGTGGAGTCGAACAGGTGCAGATACCACTGACCCCAACTCCCATCGGGCTCCTTTACCCGTGTCCAGGCCGCACCGCCGAAGATCGACTCCCAATTGTTCGGCGGGATCTCCCCGTTCTCACCGCGGCCATCAAGGAAGTGGAACCGGCAACGCTCAGGGGAGTCTGGTTCGGCATCCAAGGCCTCCAGGAACCACGGATGACTCGCGGATACGTGATTGGGGACGATGTCCACGATCACCCGCAAGCCGCGCTCGTGCGCTTGCTCGACCAGTTCGGCAAAATCTTCAATGGTTCCAAACATCGGATCCACCGCTCGCGGATCCGAAACGTCGTAACCGGCATCCTTTTGTGGCGACGGATAGAACGGGGACAACCACAAGGCATCGACGCCCAGTGATGCCAAGTAGGGCAACCCTTCGATCACACCACGTAGATCACCAAGACCGTCCCCGTTGCCGTCACGAAATGAGCGCGGGTAGATCTGATAGACGGCCGCGCGCTGCCACCAACTATGGGAATGCAGGTCGGCTGTGGTGATCTCGGTGGGAACAGCTTCAGTCACGGGCAGGACCTGTGGAGCCGCGCACCACCAGTTTCGTGGGAACACGGATCGGATCGGTAGATGGCTCACCGCCACGCATCTGGGCAAGTAGAGCTTCGGCTGCGATGCGCCCTAACTCGGTGACGGGTTGCACCACGGTAGTGAGATCCAAGTGCTCGGACATGTCATGGCCATCCACACCCACGACCGACACGTCTCGTCCAGGCTGGCGGCCATGGGCCCGTAGCGCGCGTAGCGCTCCGAAAGCCATCTCATCGCTCAACGCGAAGACCGCGGTGGGGGGCTTGGGTTGGGTCAGCAGCGCGGTCATGGCGCTCTCGCCTCCTTCGATAGTGAAGTACCCGTAGGACTCGAGCATCGGGTCCACTTCCAAGCCTGCCTCAGACATCGCCTTTGCGAAACCAGCCTCGCGGTCAAACTCGGCGGTGAAGGGTGCTTCGGATGGTGATCCCCCGATGATGCCGATGCGCGTATGACCGAGGTTGATCAGGTGCTGGGTAGCCAGCCGCGCCGCAGCAACATCGTCGATCGTCACACTCGGGACACCGTGCACGGTTAACCCGATCATCGATGTAGGCATATCAAGGTCGAGTAGTTCTCGCAGCTGAGGATCGGCCGGCGGCACGGCGATAACCAAGACGCCATCGACCCTTCGCCGCAAACGTGGTGCAACCGGCGAGCGATTGGACGGGGTGTTGTGGTCGCCGATACACGTCAGCAGCAAGTCCATGTCCGCTTCCTGCAAGACGTCTTCGACACCAGACAACACGGTCGAGAAGAACCAGCGGGCTACATACGGGGTCACGACCGCGATGGCTCCGGTGCGCCCCGACGCCAATCGCGATGCGCTCGGGGAAATGACGTAGTCCAACTCCGCAGCTACTTGCTGGATCCGACCCCGCGTGCGTTCGTCGACATTCGGCAATCCCCGTAGCGCCCGCGAAACAGTCGCCGTGGATACCCCCGCCGCATCCGCCACATCTCGGATGGTGATTGCCATGTTCCTCCTCATCTCCCCTGCTTCCCGGGATGCTAGGACGAACCCCTCTAGGTTCCACAAGCGATTACATCAAATAGATATGTGAGATTTAGGGCACTTCACCCGCGAGGCTGTAAACGATGCCATCCAGCAGGTCGCTTTCCCCGGCAATCACCTCATCGACCGGTAGCCGGCGCATCAGTTGCCGCAGCACCAACGCCCCACCGGCGATCACGTCCACCCGCCCGGGGTGCATGACCGGCTCGGCGGCCCGCTGGGCGCGCGTCATGGCCACCAGATCCGCGGTGACCGCATCGACCTGGGCCATCGTGGTGATCGAACCGTGGATCGCGGTGGCGTCGTATGCGGGCAGTTGGTGGGCCAGTGCTGCGATGGTCGTGACGGAGCCGGCAAGTCCAACGAACGACGCCACTTGACCCACAGGCACCTCGGCCAAGGCGACATCAAGGGCACGATCGATCGATTCGACGCTCGCGCGCACTTCATCGCGTGTTGGCGGATCGCTATGTAGGTGACGTTCGGTCATGCGGACGCACCCAATATTCATGCTGTAGCGCGACGAGATGGTGCGTGCCTGCGCATCACCAAGTACCAGCTCGGTAGACCCTCCTCCGATATCGGCGACCAGCAGTGGCGAGGACAACAACGACGACGGCAACCCGCGCACCGCACCCACGAAGGAAAGTTCGGCTTCCTCACTGCCAGTGATGACCTCTGGATCGATACCGAGTCTGCTGCGCACTCCCGCGACGAAAACTTCGGCGTTTCCGGCATCGCGCGAAGCCGAAGTGGCAACCATGCGCAGCGCCTCGACACCGCTTCGCTTGATCTGTGCGGCGTAATCATCCACTGCAGCGAAAGTGCGTTCGAGGGCTGCCGGGGAGAACTCACCGGTCGCGTCGATACCTTCGCCAAGACGCACGGTCAGCATGCGTCGATCGATCTCGACCAGTTCATTGTGGCTGACCTCAGCGATGAGCAACCGGATGGCGTTGGTGCCACAATCGATCGCGGCAAAGCGACGACTCACGGAGCCTGCTCGCGTTCGTGAGAGCACGGGCGTGCGGCCCACCATTCCCCTACATCATCAAGGGTTTCATCACCGAAGGGGTTGACGCCTCGCCCGCAGGCAAGTGCCTGACCAGCCAGCACGTGCAAGCACTTCACCCGCTCCGGCATACCGCCGGCACTGATCCCTTCGATTTCCAGAACCTCCCCAAGTGCGGAGCGCTCGGTGAGGTAACGCTCGTGGGCGGCTCGGTACTGCTCGCGCAATCCATCATCGATCGCAAGCCGGTGCTCCATGTCGCGCATGCGACCACCGCCTTCCAAAGAACCGATAGCGCTGGCCAGCCGCGGGCAGGTCACGTAGTAGGTGGTGGGAAACGGAATGCCGTCGTCGAGCCGTGGAGCGGTCGTGACCGCGCATGGATCTCCGCACGGGCAGCGCGCTGCAATTGCCACAACGCCTCGAGGCTCTCGCCCGAGTTGCCAGGCGATCGCGGCGAGATCAGCGTCTTGGGGCTCTTCCTCCACGTGGACGACCCTAGGAGTACCGCTGCATCGATCGAAGCGTCGGCTCACTCGTCCTTCGCGGCGATGGGTGGGCCGTCGGCCTCTTGCAGCGACTCCCACATGACGCTGTGCCAGCCTTGCGGCTCGCTGGCCGCCGCATCGGAGAGCACGCTCTCGGCCGGCAGGCCCTCGTCGGAGATCGTCACGTAACCAATCTCCCCGGGTAAGACGAATTGCAATCGGGCCCGCGCCTGGGTGGCGATGAAGGCCGGATCAGCCCAGCGATCGAGTCTTGTTTCCAATTCCGCGATGCGCTCACTCGACGCGGAGATGTCCGCACGTAACGCCGCCACCTCCGCGCGTTGCGATAGCCAGTTGCGCACCGGCACCGACAACGCGATCACCAGCAAAGTCAAGGCGATGACGAAAATCAGCGCGCGTCCGGTCAGCGAACCGCCCACAGAGCGCCCGCCAGAACTCGAAGGGCCCGCTGGGCCCGCTGGGCCCGCATATCGCTGTGTGCCCGGCTCATCCGGGGAAGCTGGTGGCACGCACCGATACTGTCACGCCAGTCCCAATTTCCCCGTGCGCCTCACCGGATACAGGTGGGTCTAGGTGGAGGCGAACCGGGGGAACGCGGTGCGACCGGCAAACCGGCCGGCGTCGGCGAGTTCCTCCTCGATCCGCAGCAGTTGGTTGTACTTGGCCACCCGCTCCGAGCGGGCCGGTGCCCCGGTCTTGATCTGGCCACAATTCACCGCCACCGCAAGATCGGCGATCGTGGTGTCCTCGGTCTCCCCCGAACGGTGGGACATCATCGAGGCGTACCCGGCAGCTGTTGCCATCGAGACGGCGTCCAAGGTCTCGGTAAGCGAGCCAATTTGATTGACCTTGACCAACAGGGCATTCGCGGCACCTTCGGCGATGCCCCGCTTGAGTCGCTCTGGGTTGGTCACGAACAGGTCATCGCCCACGAGCTGCACCGTGGCACCGATGGCGTCGGTCGCGTGGACCCAGCCAGCCCAATCATCCTCGGCCAACGGATCTTCGATCGAGACCATCGGGAAGTCCGCAATCAGGGATTCGTAGTAGCCGGTCATCCACTCCATCGACCGATCCGCTCCCTCGAAACGGTAGGAGCCATCGGCGTAGAACTCGGTGGAGGCGACATCGAGGGCAAGCGCGATGTCCGTACCCAACGACAAGCCCGCCGCTTGGACTGCCCGGCCGATGAGTTCCAGCGCCGCTCGGTTGCTCGGTAGATCGGGGGCGAATCCGCCTTCGTCCCCCAGCCCGGTCGCGTATCCCTCAGACTTCAGGACCGACTTCAATGCGTGGTAGACCTCGGCTCCCTGACGCAAGGCCTCAGAGAACGACGCCGCTCCGATTGGAGCGATCATGAACTCTTGGATATCCACACCGGTATCGGCATGCGCGCCGCCGTTGAGAATGTTCATCATCGGCACCGGCAGCACGTGCGCATTCGGGCCCCCAACGTATCGGAACAGCGGCAGGTCTGCCGAGAGCGCGGCTGCTCGGGCGATGGCGAGCGACGCACCCAAGATCGCATTCGCACCTAAGCGGGACTTATTCGGCGTGCCATCGAGATCGATCATCGAGGAATCCACGGCTCGTTGATCGCTTGCATCAAGACCGATCAACTCCGGCGCTATCTCCTCCTCCACAGCCTGCACGGCCTCAAGGACGCCCTTGCCCAGATAGCGATCACCACCGTCGCGACGCTCGGCGGCCTCGAAGGCCCCGGTGGATGCCCCGGAGGGCACCGCAGCACGCGCCACGGTGTCATCCTCGAGCAGAACTTCCACTTCCACGGTGGGGTTACCCCGCGAATCGAGGATCTCCCGGGCAATCAACGCTTCGATCTCAGCCATGGCGCAAACCTTATTGGCCCCGCGAAACGTGCAAGAAAACAGGAGTCGTCCACACTGGAATCATGTCCGTGCCCCGCAAACCCGTGGAATTAATTGGTATCTATCACGCCGACGGCGGGTTGCTCGGGGAGCTGCAATACGTACTCGGCAAAGCCTTTGGCACGGCACACTGCGCGCTGTGTGACATCACCCACGGGACGGTGCGGCGCAAAGCGGCATGGGACGCAGCCTGTCGGAATTCGTCCGTACCCATCCGGTTGGTCCACCTCAATGAACGCTCAGCAAAGGAAGCCGCCGCCTGCACGCTCGGGACCCCGACAGTACTTGCGCGATACGACGACGACACCATCTGCGCCATGCTCGGTCCCGAGGATCTGGAACTCAACGGATCTGTGACGGAGTTCTTCGCAGCCGTGGATCGCGCACTCGCCGCTCCCTGACTGCGACAAGTGCTGTTAGCGCACCAACCCATTGCGGTGCTAGCGCACCAACCCATCGAGGTAGGCGTTCAAGGTCGACTCATCCCAGTGGCTTTCCAACGCCTCGGATTTTTGCGCTGCCGCAGTTCCCGGATCACCGGCAACTGGTTCCCAATCGGAGCGAACCCAGCCAGCGAGGTAGGCCTCGGAGTCAACATCACCAAGACGCATCGCTGCTTCATCGATTGCTTCTTGGAACCGTTGGGCGAGTGGAACCTTGACCACATCTTCGCCCTCTCGAGCAACCACCAACGACGGAATGTCACGCCAATAGGTCACCTGGACTTCGGCCATCATGCCTCCACTGCATGTAGTTGATCGAGGGCGTCGTGGACCTGAGCTGCCAACGCATCCGGATGCTCACGCGCAATCGCCGTTAAGTCCGTGCGCATCACCGGCGTCCAGAACGTCCGTATGTGGTTGGCCACTTGCCCAGGTATGTCATTTCGAAGGGGGACGTTCGCCGCTATTTGATTCGCCATCTTGACCAAGTGCTGCTGGTCATAATCAAGCTCTGCGCTCATGCAAGAACCTGGGACGACGGACGAACCTCCACAGCAGTGACCTTGTACTCCGGGCAGTTGGTGGCCCAATCCGAGTTATCGGTGGTGATGACATTCGTCCCACTCACCGGGTGGTGGAAGGTCGTGTACACGACACCGGCGGGGATGTCGTCGCTGATTCGTGCCCGCAATCGCGTGACGCCCACTCGACTGCTCACTTCTACCCAGTCGCCGTCTGCGATACCTCGCGTTTGTGCATCGGCCTCGTGGATATCGAGCACGTCCTCAGCATGCCAAACCACGTTGTTCGTTCGACGAGTCTGCGCCCCAACGTTGTACTGGCTGAGAATCCGCCCGGTAGTCAGAAGCAGTGGGAACTTGCGCGTGGAACGCTCATCGGTGGGGACATAGGGCGTGGTGATGAACTGCCCCTCACCGCGCACGAAACGATCAACGTGCATGACGGGCGTGCCCAGGGGGGCCTTCTCGTTGCAAGGCCACTGCACGCTGCCGACTTTGTCGAGCAGATCGAACGAGACACCCGAGAAGGTGGGCGTGACCGCGGCGATCTCGTCCATGATCTGACTCGAGGTGTCGTAGTCCATTTCGTACCCCATGGCCTTCGCCAGTGCGCACGTCACTTCCCATTCGGCCATTCCAGTGCGCGACGGCATCACCGGGCGGACGCGGTTGATGCGGCGTTCGGCATTCGTGAAGGTGCCGTCCTTCTCCAGGAAGGATGTGCCCGGCAGGAAGACGTGCGCGAACTTCGCCGTTTCGTTGATGAACAAGTCCTGGACAATCACGCAATCCATCGCCCGCAAGGCGGCCGTCACGTGTTCGGTGTTCGGATCCGACTGCGCGATGTCCTCGCCTTGGATGTAGATCCCCTTGAATTCCCCAACGGTCGCGGCATCAAGCATGTTGGGGATCCGCATTCCTGGATCAGCGCGCATCTCGGCGCCCCACAGGGCTTCGAACTGCTCGCGCACGGTGTCATCGGAGACGTGGCGGTAACCGCTGAACTCGTGCGGGAACGAGCCCATATCGCACGATCCCTGCACGTTGTTTTGGCCGCGCAGCGGGTTCACCCCCACACCCTCACGGCCGATGTTCCCCGTGGCCATCGCCAGGTTGGCCATCGCCATAACCATGGTGGAGCCTTGCGAATGCTCGGTAACGCCAAGGCCGTAGTAGATGGCGGCATTCGATGCGCTCGCGTAGGCACGCGCTGCCGCACGCACCTGATCGGCCGGCACGCCGGTTGCTTCTTCGAGCGCCTCGGGGCTGTTCTCCGGAAGCCGGATGAACTCCTCCCATGCCTGGAAGGAAGCCAGATCGCACCGCTCCTTCACGAATTCCCGATCGATCCACCCTTCGATGGCCGCTACATGCCCCATCGCGTTGACGATGGCCACATTGGTGCCGGGGCGAAGTTGCAGATGGTGGCTCGCTTCGATGTGGGTGGATCGCACGAGATCGATCGTGCGCGGGTCTACCACGATCAACTCGGCACCCGCACGAAGGCGACGCTTCATGCGCGAAGCGAAGACCGGATGCGCATCAGTCGGGTTAGCACCAATCACCATGATGACGTCGGCCTTCTCCACGGACTTGAAGTCCTGGGTGCCTGCGCTCGTGCCGAAGGTCTGCTTGAGGCCATAGCCCGTGGGCGAGTGGCACACCCGCGCGCAGGTGTCGACGTTGTTCGTGCCGAAGGCTGCCCGCACCATTTTCTGCACCACGTAGACCTCTTCGTTGGTGCAGCGAGACGATGTGATGCCGCCTATCGAATCGATGCCGAACTGCTCTTGGATGGCGGTGAGTCGGCCGGCGGCGAAGGCGATCGCCTCGTCCCAGTCCACGACCTTCCACTCATCGTCGATCGAGTCACGGATCATCGGGGCAGTTACGCGGTCCTCATGGCCGGCGTAACCCCACGCGAAGCGACCCTTGACGCAGGAATGGCCTTCATTGGCGCCACCGGTCTTGTCCGGAACCATCCGCACGAGCTCATCGCCACGCAATTCGGCGACGAACGAACAACCCACTCCGCAATACGCGCACGTCGTCTTCACCTTGCGCGTTGGCACACCAAGATCGATCACCGTCTTCTCTTGCAAAGTGGCCGTCGGGCAGGCCTGCACGCACGCCCCGCAGGAGACACACTCACTATCCAAGAAGGGCACACCGTCACTGGCGGCAACCTTGGAACCGAAGCCGCGACCGGCGATCGTGAGTGCGAATGTTCCCTGGACCTCTTCACAGGCCCGGACGCATCGACTGCAGGCGATGCACTTGCTCTCATCGAAGGTGAAGTACGGATTCGATTCATCCTTCGGGGCATCAAGGTGGTTGGCACCTTCCATGCCGTATCGGACATCGCGCAGGCCGACGACTCCAGCCATGTCCTGCAATTCGCAGTCCCCATTGGCCGGGCACGTCAGGCAATCGAGGGGGTGATCAGAGATGTACAACTCCATGACGCCCTTGCGCAGTTTGTCCAGCCGCGGGGTCTGGGTGTGCACAGACATGCCTTCGCTACACGGCGTAGTGCACGAAGCAGGCGCGCCGGGCTTGCCGTCGATCTCCACCAGGCACAACCGGCACGAGCCGAAAGCGGCAAGGGAATCGGTGGCGCACAACTTCGGTACCGCGGTTCCGGACATGGCAGCCGCCCGCATCACCGAGGTGCCCTCAGGCACCTGGACGGGTACGCCGTCGATGTGCACCGTCACGATCGTCTCGGACTCGACCGCAGGAGTGCCAAGATCGCGCTGGTCGTCTACCCGATCATCGAGAACTGTCATCTCATTGTCCCCTCGTTGACGGCGTGAAATCCTCGGGAAAGTTGTCCAGCGCGCTGAGCACCGGCATGGGCGTTAGCCCACCCATGGCGCACAGCGAGCCATCGGTCATGACTTCGCACAGGTCCCGTAGGAGACCCGTGTTGCCCTCAGGATCCTCCCCCGAGCGGATCCGGTCAATGACTTCAACCCCCCGAACTGAGCCAATTCGGCAAGGAGTGCACTTTCCACAGGACTCCTCCGCACAGAACTCCATTGCGAAGCGGGCTTGCTCGGCCATGTCAACGGTCTCATCGAAGACCACTATTCCCCCATGGCCGATCATCCCGCCTGCCTCAGCCAGGGTCTCGTAGCCCATAGGTACGTCGAGTCGATCGGCCGGTAGGTAGGCCCCCAGGGGCCCACCGATC
>DASYOJ010000128.1:0-4483 GCA_036007925.1 Candidatus Nanopelagicales bacterium | reverse complement strand
CTTGCCAGCTGATGGCTCGATGGTCCACGAGCCTGACGTCCGGGACTACATGCAGGCATATCTACGCGCAGCAGCACACGTGGTGGCAGACGAAGTGATCGCCGTGATCGTCACCAAGGAGGCACCAGCTGCTACCGCCATACGCGATGCTCTGCATGACCAGTTGAGTGTTCCGTGTCGGGCTGCAGTCCAAGTGCGCGGTTCTCAGGTGCGCGAGATCAACGATGGGATCGGTCCGTGGCAGTGGGTCGATGCACGGACTCGACAGGCCGCCGCTCGCGCCTTCGGTGGAGTGCCACCAGCTTTGTCGCGCGGACAACTCGAGAACGAATGTGATGCAAAGCAGCAAGAAGTGTTGGACATGGGTCCTTATGCGCCGGGAAATCCGAAAGCGATCGAAGAACTCATCGGCCATTTCGACGCCATCGTGAGCCGGGGCGGCGATTGCGATTCGCGTGTCGGCGCGTCAGCCCAACGCCTCACGGTGAGTGATCGACATCTGCGCGATGGCAGTGCCCATGTGCGCGGACGCGATGCGGTCGTGGTGGCCTGCGCCCAGGCCGATCACCACTACCGCCACGAACTTCTTGCCGCGTTGCTGCGGTGTACCCGCGCGACACCTGCAGGCAAGGGAGCGAATATTGCTGCAGCCACTGCGGTTGTTGCGTGGCTGTGTGGAGATGGAGTGCGGGCGAACATCGCCCTCGAGCGATGCTTTCTCGATGACCCCGAGCATGTGCTCGGTCGTGTCTTCGACGATGCCATTTCGGTAGGCGTGCCACCGACATCGATCGCCCAGATGTTGACCCATCTGGCATGAGTCGAAGCCGGGGCCTGATCGCCAGCGCCGCGTTCGACCGGACCTGACGGCGGTACGTAGACGCCCGCATCGTCTTTGGTTATAGTCTGGTCCTAGGTCAAGAGTTCCAGCGTCAAGCCCCGGCTTGCTGGACGGCAACCCTCCAACCGCGGTGGGGTGCTCCCGGTGGAGACCTGGCCCCTTGTGGGCAAGCGCGGGTCTTGCGCAAGGCAAGGCCCCGACGAGATGCGAGGTCTGTTATGCGCTGTACCCGTTTATGTAGGTAGTCCGTCATGCGCTGTGAAGAGTCCATCGGTCTGCCCTTGAGTCCAGGCACCGGTGGTCACGGCGGAAGGCACGCGGCGGCTCATCCCCGGACAACAATCAACAACCAAGGAGAACCCCATGAGTGAAGGCTGGTCATTCGAGACCAAGCAGATCCACGCCGGACAAACACCGGATGCGGCCACGAATGCTCGTGCGCTACCGATCTACCAAACCACCTCCTACACGTTCAACGACACCGCACACGCGGCCAACTTGTTCGCGTTGAAGGAGCTCGGCAACATCTACACCCGCATCATGAATCCGACCCAAGCGGTGGTCGAGGATCGAATCTCGGCCCTCGAAGGTGGTGTGGGTGGTCTGCTGGTGGCCAGCGGGCAATCGGCGGAGTTCCTCGCAATAGCCAATATTGCCGAGGTTGGATCGCACATCGTTGCCAGCCCCAGTCTGTACGGCGGCACCTTCAACTTGTTCCAACACACTTTGCCGAAGTTCGGCATCGAGGTGACGTTTGTCGATGACGCTAACAACCTGGATTCGTGGCGGGCAGCTGTGCGCCCGAACACGAAGGCATTCTTCGGTGAAACGATCGCCAATCCACTCAGTGAGATTCTCGACATCGAGGGCATCGCCGGTGTAGCGCATGAGGCGGGTGTTCCGTTGATCGTCGACAACACTGTGGCAACCCCGTACCTGATCCGTCCTTTGGAATGGGGTGCGGACATCATCGTGCACAGCGCCACGAAGTACATCGGTGGTCACGGGACCGCAATCGCGGGTGCGATCGTCGATGGAGGCACCTTCGATTACGCGCAATATCCGGACAAGTACCCAGGTTTCAACACGCCCGACGATTCCTACAACGGCCTTGTCTATGCCCGCGATCTTGGTCCTGACGGGCTATTCGGGGTGAACGTTTCGTTCATCATGAAGGCTCGCGTTCAGCTGCTGCGTGACCTTGGTGCGGCCACCACGCCGTTCAATGCCTTCTTACTCGCGCAAGGGTTGGAGACACTGAGTCTGCGTGTTCAGCGACACAGTGAGAATGCCTTAGCGGTGGCCACGTGGCTTGAGGGGCGCGATGAAGTCGAGGCGGTCAATTACGCAGGCCTGGCCTCAAGTCCCTGGCATGAACTCGCGGAGAAGTACGCACCACGCGGTACCGGTGGTGTCTTGAGTTTCGAGATCGTCGGTGGGCTGGAAGCCGGACAGCGATTCGTGGAGGGCCTGGAATTGCACAGCCACGTGGCCAATATCGGCGATGTGCGCTCGCTCGTCATCCATCCAGCGTCGACAACCCACTCACAATTGACACCTGAGCAGCAGGCGGCCGCTGGCGTAACACCTGGGCTGATCCGTCTGGCCGTGGGGTTGGAGTCGCTCGACGACATCCTGGCGGACTTGGATGCCGGGTTCCGATCGGCCAAGCAGGACTAGGGATGTCGCAGGCCCCAAGGTCGATCGGACCGCTCAGCTACGAAGGTCACCCTCCCGCGAGCGCTGCTTGGCGGGAAGGTGATCCAGTAGGGGAGCGGCAATTCGTTGACCTTGGGGCGCTGCAGACCGAATCGGGGTTTGAGTTTCCGTCAGTGCGCGTGGCCTACGAAACCTGGGGCACGTTGGACGCCGATGCGTCGAATGCGGTCTATGTCGCTCATGCGCTGACCGGCGATTCGCACGTCACCGGGGAGGCTGGTCCGGGGCACGTTACGGCCGGTTGGTGGACCGGGCTGGTGGGTCCTGGTTGCCCGATCGATACCGATAAATGGTTCGTGGTCTGCGCGAATGTGCTGGGTGGGTGCCAAGGCACCACCGGGCCGGTGAGTCTGGCGCCCGATGGTCGCCCATGGGGCTCGCGATTTCCCACCGTCACCGTCGGTGACATGGTGGAGGTGGAACGTGCCGTCAGTGACTATCTGGGCATCGAGCAATGGGCCATGATGCTGGGACCGTCACTGGGTGGCATGCGGGTTCTGGAATGGATGGCTCGATATCCAGCGCGGGTGCGCGGTGGTCTAGTGCTCGGGTCAACAGCCGCCGTCACGGCCGATCAGATCGGCACCCATGCCGCGCAGATCGAAGCGATTCGCCTCGACCCGAACTTCCAGGAAGGCGATTACTACGACGCACCACCTGGCCAGGGCCCGCATCGAGGTATGGGTGTGGCGCGGCGAATCGCGCACCTGACGTACCGCAGCGAAACCGAGTTGGATCTGCGGTTTGGCCGGGGTCCACAGGCGAGCGAGGATCCGTACGAAGAATCTGCCGCCCTCGCTCGGGGACGCTTCGCGGTCGAGTCCTACTTGGACCATCACGCGGACAAGTTGGCCCGACGTTTCGATGCGAACACCTACATTGCGTTGACCGAAGCGATGACCTTGTTCGACCTCGGACGAGGAAGAGGGGGAGTGGCAACGGCGTTGTCGCAGATCCATGCCCCGTTGACTGTGGTCGGCATTGACTCCGATCGACTATTTCCGCTCCGACTGCAGGCCGAACTAGCCGAACTTACGCCGGGAGTCGATGAACTCCACGTTTTGCGTTCCCCCTATGGCCACGATGGCTTTTTGGTCGAAGATGACCAGGTGGGAGCGTTTATCGCCCACGCCTTCGATCGGTTGTGCCACGATTCCTCTCGTGCTGAGTAACTACGATCTGTCCCACAAGATTTCCAAATCGCAAGAAGCTGAGCTCCTGCACGAGGAGCAACGCCGTTTGGTGATGTTGCGCCTCGTCGATGGTGGAATTTTCGATGGATCGGGCTTGCTAGGTCCACCGATTTGCGTGGTGTTCGAAGGGTGGGACGCCTCCGGCAAAGGCGGAGCCATTCGCCGGTTGGTGTCCCCGATGGACCCGCGGCACGTTCGGGTTGCTTCTATTGCTGCGCCGACGGAAAACGAAAAGCGCCATCACTTCTTATCCCGGTTTTGGCCGGTACTTCCTGGCTGGGGTGGCATGGCGGTTTTGGACCGCAGTTGGTACGGACGCGTTCTGGTGGAGCGCGTTGAGGGCTTGGCGACCGAGGAACAATGGCGTCGCGCCTACGACGAAATCAAGGCCTTCGAACGAACCCTCACCGATGAGGGCATGGTCTTGATCAAGTTTTGGATGCACATCAGTCCTCACGAGCAGTTGCGTCGATTCCAAGCACGCGAGAAAAACCTGCTGAAGCGTTGGAAGTTGACCGACGAAGACTGGCGTAACCGCCACAAGTGGAGCGAGTACGAAGACGCGGTCAACGAGATGATCGAGCGGACGGACACTTCCTTTGCCCCATGGACCGTTGTCGAGGCAGAAGACAAGCGCTATGCGCGGGTAAAAGTCCTGCGGACCGTCACCGAGCGCATGGCCACTGCGCTCTTGGACAACGGTCTGGACGTGCCCCCGGAAGCCATTCCG
>DASYOJ010000127.1:0-1772 GCA_036007925.1 Candidatus Nanopelagicales bacterium | reverse complement strand
CGAGCGGCAACTTCGATGTTCTTGATCAATTTGGCGAAGAGTTTGCCTCGCTTGGCGTCGATGACCGCCTTCTTGTGCTTGGTGGTCGCCCATTTGGAATGCCCGCTCATGCGCTACCTCTCGACCTTTCCTTCGACCATGTCCACGAAATACCGGTGCACCCGGTCGTCCTCAGTCAATTCCGGGTGGAAACTGGTGGCCAGTACCGACCCTTGCCGGACGGCCACGATGGTACCGGCGCGTTCCCCCGCCGAAATCTCTGCGAGGACGTGGACGTCCTCCCCCACGCTTTCCACCCACGGGGCCCGGATGAAGACAGCGTGGAAGGCCTCGGCCCCCAGCACCGGCATCTCGATGTCCATTTCGAAGGAATCGACTTGGCGACCAAAGGCGTTACGACGAACGACGACGTCCAACCCGCCCACGGTTTCTTGATCGGGTCGGGCATCGAGCACCTGATCGGCCAGCATGATCATCCCGGCGCACGAACCAAACATCGGGACCCCGGCTGCACGCATCGATCGCAGCGGCTCGAACCAGCCATCGATCCGGGCCAGGCGGGACATCGTGGTCGACTCGCCACCGGGGATGACCAGTGCGTCGCAGTCGCCAAGTTCCTCGAATGATCGAACCGCACCAGAACGAACGCCAACGCGGGTCAGTGCATCAACGTGCTCACGCACGTCCCCTTGTAGCGCGAGCACCCCGATGAACGGGGCGCTACTCACCAGCCGCGGTCTTCCAAGCGGTGATGAACCGGAAGATCGGCCACGTTGATGCCGACCATCGCCTCGCCCAACCCGCGGCAGGCTTCGGCTACGAGCTCTGGCTTGTCGTAGTGGCGAGTAGCCGAGACGATCGCCTCGGCGCGCGCCTTGGGGTCCCCGCTTTTGAAGATGCCCGATCCGACGAACACACCATCGGCGCCGAGTTGCATCATCATCGCCGCATCCGCTGGGGTGGCGATGCCACCTGCGGTGAACAGAACCACGGGCAGCTTGCCTTCGCGGACTACCTCCACCACGAGGTCATAGGGAGCTTGGAGTTCCTTCGCCGCAACGAACAGCTCGTCCTCGGCCATTGACCGCAGGCGGCGGATCTCTCCCAGGATCGTGCGCATGTGGGTCACCGCGTTGGACACATCGCCGGTTCCGGCCTCGCCCTTGGAGCGGATCATCGCCGCGCCTTCGGTGATTCGGCGCAGCGCCTCGCCCAGGTTCGTCGCCCCGCAGACGAAGGGAGCGGTGAAGTTCAACTTGTCGATGTGGTTGGCGTAGTCGGCTGGCGTGAGTACTTCGGATTCGTCGATGTAGTCCACCCCGAGGGACTGCAGCACCTGCGCTTCACCGAAGTGCCCGATGCGGGCCTTGGCCATGACCGGGATCGAGACGGTCTCCATGATTCCGGTGATCATCTCCGGATCGGACATCCGGGCTACGCCGCCTTGCGCGCGAATGTCTGCGGGCACCCGCTCCAGGGCCATGACGGCCACCGCGCCGGCGTCTTCGGCGATCTTGGCCTGCTCGGCGTCGACCACGTCCATGATCACGCCGCCCTTGAGCATCTCTGCCATACCCCGCTTGACGCGGTCGGTACCAACCTGCTCGTTCACCTAGACCTCACTCATCACCGGGCTAACACGTGGAAGCCCCATCGTAGAGCCAGCGCTCACCCACGCATCCGGACACCTCTCCCCGTCTCTTCCCCGTTGCGGCGTCACTTGTGCAGCCGACACGCCGAAGCGTGCCGGCCACAACCGCCGCCGCAACGGG
>DASYOJ010000126.1:0-6708 GCA_036007925.1 Candidatus Nanopelagicales bacterium | reverse complement strand
CGAGGAAACCGGCGCCACCGCTGAGCAGGTAGTGCGCGCCGCTCTAGCGGCGATGGAAGTCTTCGGTATCGATGAAATGTGGAGCGGCATCAACGCCTTGGATAACCAGATACCCACGTCGGCGCAAAGCGCCCTCCAGCTAGAAACCCGGCGCCTACTCGACCGTGCTACCCGTTGGTTCCTGCAAACACGCACCGGTGACATCGATATTGCTGAGCAGATCGACTACTTCGCCCCCGTCGTCTCCCAACACAGCAGTGGCGTATCGACGATGCTGCAAGGCAACGAAGCCGCGCGCTACGAACGCCTCACCAAGCGTTTCCTCGAAGCCGGCGCCCCGGAGGAACTCGCGCGGCGCTCAGCGAGCAGCCTGGACGTCTTCACGCTGCTGGACATCACCGACATCTGCGCCAAGACCAGCGAAGACTCCGAAACCGTCATTCCGCTGTACTTCACACTCTCCGATCGCTACGCCATGGATCGCACACTCCTGCGCATCACCGCGCTACCCCGCGGCGACCGTTGGAGCGCGCTCGCCCGCCAAGCCCTACGCAGCGACCTCTACCAAGCGATCGCATCGCTCACCAGCACCGTCATCGAATCAACAGACGCGAGCACTCCACCCGACAAGCGCATCCAGCAGTGGGAAGAAGCCAACGCCGAAGGCGTCGCCCGCGCCCGCGCCACCCTCGATGAGATCAACGCCGTCGAAGACCCCGACCTCGCCACCCTCTCGGTGGCTCTACGGGTCCTGCGCAACCTCGTCGGCTAACCCCCGCAACGCGGCAGTGAACCCACCTGTCGCGTAACCCGAACACTCAAGCCAGCATCGGCTAACGCCTCACGCACCATGGCACCGTGCTGGCTCTGCGGGTGCGTGGGCACTCCGGCGATCGCGTGCGCCCGCGTACCAAACGCACCGTCGCCATCGCACTCAGCGCGCTGATGCCGCTGAGCCTGCTCCCGCTTCTTCAGACCGCCGTTGCCCCGTCTGCTGAAGCGGCCACTGTTGGTACGGGAAAGTGCGCACAGACCGTCAGCACGACCACCGGGGTCAGTGTGGCGGAGAACGCAAACGACGAGTGCGTTCTCACGTTCTCGGTCTCGGGTGTCGATGTGACCTGGACGGTCCCGAGCGGCGGGTTGACGAATGTCGCCTACACGATCAAAGGTGGACGTGGCGGATCCTCAGGTGCCTCCGGAGCAAACTTCTCAGGGACGATTGTGTCGTTGTCCTCTTCCCAGCAATTGACAATTCAGGTTGGGAGGGATGGAACAGCAAACAGCACTAGCCGCACCTACCCCAATGGTGGTCACAACAACAACGGCGGTGGCACCGGCGGAGGGGCAACACAGGTTTTCGATGCCGTGAACTCTTCGGATAAGTCGACCCGGGTGTTGGTTGCTGGCGGAGGTGGTGGAGCAGGTCTTGGTTCCTCTTCCAGCACCTACGAAGGCAAGGATGCCGACGGTTCGACAGGTGGAGCCGCTGGTTCGGTCGCTGGCTGTTCCATGACGGTCGACTCTGGGTCATCTACCGGTGTTGGTGGCATCACGAATGCGAGGAGTGCGGGGGCAGGTGGCGGCGGATACGCCGGCGGTGGCGGCGGCGGGGGATACAACTCAGCGGATGCAGACCCGGATTACCGCTGCGGTGACAACATAGGTATGAAGGGAGGGCGCGGTTCGTCGTATGTCGATCCAGTTTTTGCGACCGCGTCCTCGGGTAGGTCCGTTCTTCGCCCGCACTTGTCCACAGTCGAGTACTTGGGGCTGGTCTGCTCGGGTACCTGTCCTGCAGGGTCGATTCATGGATGCACTGCTGGACACAAGCCTTGACGAAAAAGTAATACCTGGTAATACTCGCGGCATGAAGTTCGCCATTTCAGTTCCCGATGACGTATTCCAGGCTGTGGAGGCCCAGGCCGAGAAGATGGGAATCTCGCGTTCCCAGTTCTACGCCGATGCGGCGCGTGACTACGTTGACAGGCTCACGCACTGGGAGCGGGTCGCGGAGATCAACTCGATTCTTGAAGCAATCGGGTACGACCCAGCTGAAGACCAGGCCATAGCCAACTACGGCGCCGCGTTCCTACGCGCCACCGCCCACGAATGGCAGGAGGGCGACGATGACTCCTGATCTGGTTTCCCAAGGTGAAGTTCGTTGGTTCGACTTCGGCGCGGCTGTCGGCTCGGAACCGCAGGGCGCGCGCCCGGTAGTGGTCATCCAAGGTAATGAGCTCAACCGTTCGCGACTGCAGACGACTCTTGTTGCTGCGCTGACGACGCGAACGAGCTTCGCATCCATGCCAGGTGCGGTGTTCATGCCCGCAGGGACTGCCGGCTTGACGCGTGACTCCGTCGTTCAACTGTGGGCGCTGAACACCGTGAACAAGTGGGCGTTGGGTCCGGTGGAGGGAGTTGTTCCGTCCTCTGTCTGGAAGTCCATCGAGAAGGGGGTGGAACAGATGATGGGGCGCCTCGCATGAATAGCCGTACAATTGCCGTACATCAGCGGGAAGGTGCGGCAATGGCAGAGCAGAAGGCAAGGCTCGAGGCGCGGATCGATCGAGACTTGGACCGACTCATCGTCGAGGCGGCCGAGGCATTGCACGTGTCCAAGACAGCTTTCGTCACCGAGGCCCTACGTGAGGCGGCCATGAAAGTCGTCGCGCGCGGAGAAACAACGCTGATGGCACCTGAGGTGTACGACGCCATGATGTCGTCGATCGACGAACCCGATCTCGCTCCGGAGCTAGCTGACCTGGCTGCGTTGCCGCGTCGGATCTCGTGATGTGGACCGCGAATGCCGCACGCCCGTCATCGGCTAGTTCGCTTCTGCGACGACTACGACCTCTCGGACTTCGATTGCGGCTACGCCCTCTACAACTCCTGGCTGCGCGAACATGCTGCATCGTCCATTCGGGCTGGCGTGTGCGCGGTGTATTTGCTCGTCGAACATGCTGGGGATCGCGAACGTGTGGTCGGCTACTTCGCGATCAACCCGACCCAGGTTGCCAGCAGCGATATGCCGTCGAACCAGGTTCGCGGTTGGCCGCGCTCGGTGCCTGCCTGGAAGATCGGCAAGCTTGCCGTTCACGTGGATCTGCGGACCGATGCGGATGCTCAGTGGGGCAGGCACCTGCTTCGCGCAGCCATCGAGACAGTTCTTCGAGCCTGCGATGTGGGTGGCGGAAAGGTGATCATCGTCGACCCTGATGCTCCCGCCCTCGCTCGCTTCTACGTGGATAACGGCTTCCGCCCCTGCGCCGTTCACGGGAGCTCGGCCTGCTACCTCAAGGTGAGCACTGCTCGCGCGCTCCTCGGATGAAGGTTTCTGCAAGGTATTTGCAACTAGATAGGTAGGGAATGCGGCGGGGGGCGTCGTCGTTAGCCTTGTTGAAGCATCAAGCACCTGCGATGGAACGAGGAGTCACCGTGAGCCTGCCGCCCTTGGTCGAGCCCGCCGAGGACCTGTCGATCGACGAGGTCCGTCGCTATAGCCGCCACTTGATCATCCCGGACGTGGGGATGGACGGGCAGAAGCGACTGAAGAACGCCAAGGTGCTGTGTGTTGGCGCAGGCGGCCTGGGATCGCCGGCGTTGATGTATCTCGCTGCTGCAGGTGTGGGAACGCTGGGCATCGTGGAGTTCGATGAGGTCGACGAGTCCAATCTGCAGCGCCAGATCATCCACGGGCAAAGCGATGTCGGGCGCCCGAAGGCCGAGAGCGCGCGCGATTCGGTCAAGGAGATCAACCCGTTCGTCACGGTGAACCTGCATACCGAACGGCTGGACTCTTCGAACGTCATGGAACTGTTCGCGCAGTACGACCTCATCGTCGATGGCACCGACAACTTCGCCACGCGCTATCTGGTTAACGACGCCTGCGTGCTGCTCGGCAAGCCGTATGTGTGGGGATCGATCTACCGCTTCGACGGCCAAGCCTCGGTGTTCTGGGCCGAGCACGGACCGTGCTATCGCTGCCTGTATCCCGAGCCCCCGCCGCCGGGAATGGTGCCTAGTTGCGCCGAGGGTGGCGTGCTCGGTGTGCTGTGCGCATCGATCGGATCGATCCAGGTGACCGAGGCGATCAAGCTCATCACCGGCATCGGTGACTCACTGCTGGGTCGGTTGATGGTCTACGACGCGCTGGAGATGGAGTACCGCCAAGTAAAGATCCGCAAGGACCCGAACTGCGCGGTATGCGGGGAACACCCCAGCGTTACCGAGTTGATCGACTACGACGCCTTCTGCGGAGTTATCTCCGACGCCGCCGCCGACGCTGCGCGCAACTCCACGATCTCGGTTCAGGACCTGAAGAAGATGCTCGATGAGCGCGAGGCGGGGGAGCGCGATTTCGTGCTGGTGGACGTTCGCGAACCCATCGAATGGGAGATCGTGACCATCGACGGTTCAGAGTTCATCCCGAAGGGCGAGTTCCTCGACGGATCCGCGCTGGAGAAGTTGCCGCAGGACAAGCAGGTGGTGCTGTTCTGCAAGGTGGGCGGGCGCTCGGCGGAAGCTCTGGCGGCCGCAAAGGGCGCGGGCTTCGACGCCATCCATGTGGGCGGCGGTATCAACGCCTGGGTGTCGCAGATCGAGCCGGACAAGCCGAACTACTAACAGTCGGTGCGACTGGGTTAGGACCGCAAGACCTTCTCCATCGGTCGACCCTTGGCCAGTTCGTCCACGAGTTTGTCGAGGTAGCGGATCTTTTGCATGAGAGGGTCGTCGATCTCCTGGACCTTGACCCCGCAGATCGACCCGGTTATCAGTGATGCATTCGGGTTGAGATTTGCCTGGGCGAAGAAGTCTTTGAAGGTGGTCTCGTCCTTCAGGTGCTGGCGCAATTGAGTTTCGTCGTACCCGGTGAGCCAGGTGATGACCTGATCGAGTTCGGCGACCGTGCGGCCCTTCTTTTCCACCTTGGCCACATAGTGCGGATAGACCGAGGCCACGCTCATGGTGAAGACACGACTCATGCGGCAAGGGTAGTAATAGGCTCGCGTCGTTCGTTCTTCTCACGGTTCACAGGTGGTGGAGGCTCCTCATGTTCACTCGACGATTGATTGCATCCGTCGGAGCAGTTGCGTTGGCGATGGGTGCGGCGGCAGTGCCGGCGTCGGCGATGGGGTCGGGTGATGCCTACGAGGACATGCAGGTCGGTGTTACCTACACCGTCTACGAGCCTTCCTACACCGCCGGATTGAAGGCCCAGCACATCGGCGGGAACGATCTGTGCCCCGAGGGCACCGAGGAGAACCTGGTCGGCATCTACGGCAAGAGGTCCAAGACCCAGTTCACCATCTGGGAAGGCAACCCGATGTGCTCGGACATCGGCGTGGGCGAGAAGGTCGCCACCGCGAAGGTGAACGGTGCCACGGCCACGGTCTACGCCTACTGCGATCCGGAGTCCGATGACCCGTGCACCCGCAAGTCGGTGAAGGAGTACGGCGGCCACATCGACGTGACGCTGCCGGCCGGTGGTCCGGGCCTGCGCGAGACCCGCGTGTGGATCGAGACCTTCAGCGCGACGAACCTGTCCACCAAGAAGTTGCTGCGGATCGCACGGAGCCTCGCGCCGGTGGGATAACTTTTTCCTGGACGTTCGCTGTCAGACGGTTCCCGTAACTTGTCACCATGAGCATTCGGGTGGATCTGGGTGAGGCCAAGGAGCGATTCGACGAGCTCGTCAGTGAAGCTGAGGCGGGGGAAAGCGTCGTGATCACGCGCGAGGGAGCGCCCGTGGCGAGGCTCGTCCGCTATGAGCCCCGCACCGGCCAACGGCCAGGACGTGGAGCCTTGAAGGGAAAGATTCACATTCCCGATGACTTCGATGATCTTGACGAAGAAATCATCCGTGCATTCGAGGAGTCAGCGGAAAGGGATTGGCCTTAGAGCGGGATGTTGCCGTGCTGGCCGCGCACACCGGGGGTGTCCCACAGGATCTGGGCTACCGCGCGCTTGGTGGCCACCGGTTCGACAACCTCGTCCACCACGCCCATCTCGACGGCGCGCTTGATGCCTCCGGAGATGACCTCGTGTTCGGCGGCGAGTTCGAGTTCCACTTGTTCGCGTGACTCCGGGGGAACCTCGGCGAGGCGCTTGCGGTGCAGGATGCGGATCGCGGCCACGGCACCCATGACTGCTACCTCGGCATCGGGCCAGGCGAAGACCTTGGTGGCGCCGAGGGATGCGGAGTTCATCGCGACGTAGGCGCCGCCGTAGGCCTTGCGGGTGACGACCGTGACGCGCGGGACAACGCACTCGGCGAAAGCGTGCAGCAGCTTCGCGCCGCGGCGCACCACGCCTTCCCATTCCTGACCGAGACCGGGCAGGTAGCCGGGGACGTCGACGAGAACTACGAGCGGCACGGCGAAGGCATCGCACATCCGCACGAACCGCGAAGCCTTCTCGGCGCTAGCCGAATCCAAGCAACCGCCGAGGCGAAGCGGGTTGTTCGCGACGATGCCGACCGTGCGTCCACCGAGGCGGCCCAGGCCCACGACGATGTTCGGCGCCCACTTCGCGTGCAGTTCGGTGAAAGTACCTTCGTCCACGAAGCCTTCGATCAGCGGGTGGACGTCGTAGGCGCGGCGCGAGGATTCCGGCATCAAGGAACCTAGATCGGTGTCCTCGATGGCATCCAACTTCAGTGAGCCCTGCTGACCGAGCAGGCAGACCAGAGCGCGGGCTTCGTCGAAT
>DASYOJ010000125.1:0-5110 GCA_036007925.1 Candidatus Nanopelagicales bacterium | reverse complement strand
CTAGTTGTTCTTGTTGCTCAGCGCGAAGGGAACACCTTCGCTCTCAATGTTGAGGTTGCGGCCCACCACTTCATACCTGCCGGCCTTGGCCTTGCGCCCTTTGCCGTCGTCGGGACACCCCTTCTGACTGAGTCGACTGTTCCAGGTCAAAGTTGAGACCGCTTGCTGACCGGGTTCCATCAACGTGCTGTTCTCTTCCTCATTGGTGGCGCAATCGTCGCTGGACCACACGTGGTAGCCGCCGGAGGTGATCTTCAGTTCATTGGCTTTCGGTCCAATATCGCGAAAGCAGGCAACATCGCCGACATTCGTGATGGCAAGTGTGAGCACCGGATCTTGTTGGCCCACTCGATAGGTGGAGGAATCGGTGCTGGCGGTCACCTCGATCGCTGAATCGGCGCAGTCCGTCGGTTCGGCAGGTGCGGCGAGGGCTTCGTCGATCGGGGCGATCGGTTCGCCGTCTTCTCCGATTTCTGCTTCGGTGAGTTCCTCGACCGCGGCGACGGATTCGCCAGCACCCGAAGAGGCGGAGCTACCCGAGCTGAGCAGCCACCAACCGCCGATGAGCAAGGTGAGCACGATGACCAGCACCGTGCCGCGGCGAACCCAGTAGACGATCGGTGGCTCCGGCCCCACAGGCTGCAGCACTCCCGACATGTTCTCCACGGTACTGCGGCGCCCCGGCGGTCATGGAACGATCCGGCCCGTGGCGAAGGACACAACTTCCATCGAGGCCGTGTGCTCGTGGTTTGAGTCCTCGGCCCGGGAATTGCCGTGGCGGCAGACATCACCCTGGGGAGTGCTCGTTTCGGAGTTCATGCTGCAGCAAACGCCGGTCGCGCGGGTGGAGCCGCAGTGGCAGGCCTGGATGCACCGCTGGCCCGAACCGGTGGATCTGGCCGGCGAACCGGCTGGGGAGGCCGTGCGGGCGTGGGGTCGATTGGGGTACCCGCGCCGAGCCTTGCGGTTGCACGCCGCGGCAGTCGCGATCGTCGAACGGCACGGTGGTGCCGTGCCGAGCGAGGAGGGTGAGTTACTGGCCCTGCCCGGGGTGGGCGAGTACACCGCGGCGGCGGTGCGTGCTTTCGCTTTCGGGCAGCCCTCGGTGGTGCTGGATGTCAACGTGCGCCGGGTGCTGGCTCGGGCCTGGACCGGAGTGGCCGAGCCGCCCGGGCATCTGACCGCCGTGGAACGCACGCTGGCCCACGGACTTGCCGCATCGGCCCCGGATCCGGCGCAGTGGGCGGCGGCCAGCATGGAATTAGGGGCGCTGGTATGCACCAAGAAGGACCCCAACTGCCCTTCGTGCCCGCTGCAACGGGCCTGCAGTTGGCAGGCCGCAGGGGCACCCGAGGTAGATGTGGCGGTTCGACGACAGCCCCGCTACGAGGGCAGCGACCGGCAGGCGCGTGGGCGGTTGCTGGCCGCGCTGCGGGATGCGGATGAGCCACTTACCCGATCGTCCTTGCTGACGGAGGTTGCTAATCACGCCCAAGCCGTGCGGGCGTTGGAATCGCTCCTCGCCGATGGATTGGTGGTGCAAGCAGGCGAGCGCTGTGCGTTGCCCTAACCGGTTTCTCGCGGCAGTGGTTGGCGGTCGCTGGTTCTGATGACCGTTCGCTCATCGAGATCGGCGTTCAACGTCACATCGACCCATTGTCGATCCCCGGAGATGCCGGTCACCGGACAGTCCGAAGTGCGCGAGCGTTGCACCTGCGCGGCGACCTCCACGCGCGGCCCTCGCTCATAGGCGGTCACGCGAACCTGCTCGTCTGGGCACAGCCCGCGTGGCGGTAATGCGACAGCAACTTGAATCGCACGTTGATCGGTAGTGGGGCGGTAGGCCACCGGTTGCAAGTCCTCGGTGACAAGGCCGAGGGCTCGCATCGGCCCTACCCCACCGAAAAGCCCCGCCGCCGAGATGAGAACCGCAACCACCACCACGCTAGCCAGAATCCACCACACGAATCGAGGGACCCGACGCTTCGGGCCATCGAACTCGTTGATGCCGGGGATGAGTGGACCGGCGTTCACGATCCACTCACCGCCGCATCAGTCTTGGTCGGCGGCTTCCACCGGCGGGGTGTCGGGCAACTCAGCCTTGGGAGTCGGCGCGAAGGTGAAGGCGCGATCATCACCCTCCCCTTCGACATCGACGAGCACGATCGAACCCGGCTGCAAATCACCGAACAGCATTCTCTCACTGAGCGGATCTTCGAGATCGCGTTGAATCGTCCGACGCAGTGGCCGCGCTCCGAGAGTGGGGTCGTAACCTCGCTCGGCGAGCAGCGACTTAGCAGCCGGAGTGAGCTCGATAGCCATGTCCCGATCCTGCAAGCGCTGTTCGAGTCCGGCGATCATCAGATCGACGATCTCGATGATCTCCGCCTCGGTCAACTGGTGGAACACGATGACATCGTCGATGCGGTTCAAGAACTCCGGCCGGAAGTGCTGCTTGAGTTCTTGTTGCACCTTGCCCTTCATCTGCTCGTAGGCATTGTCCTCATTGCCATCGGGGGCGAAGCCGAGAATCAAGCCCTTCGATACATCACGGCTACCAAGGTTGGTGGTCATGATGATGACGGTGTTCTTGAAATCGACCACGCGGCCTTGAGCGTCGGTGAGTCGACCCTCCTCGAGCACCTGCAGCAGCGAGTTGAAGATATCCGGGTGGGCCTTTTCGACCTCATCGAAGAGCACCACACTGAACGGCTTTCGGCGCACCTTCTCGGTGAGCTGGCCACCTTCTTCATAGCCGACGTACCCCGGGGGCGAACCGAACAACCGCGAGGCGGTGTGACGCTCGGAGTACTCGCTCATGTCGAGTGCGATAAGCGCGTCCTCATCACCGAACAAGAACTCAGCGAGCGTCTTGCTCAGTTCGGTCTTACCGACACCGGAGGGACCGGCGAAGATGAACGAACCGGCAGGACGACGCGGATCCTTCAGCCCCGCGCGCGTGCGGCGAATCGACTGGGAAAGCGCCTTGATCGCATCCTCTTGACCGATCACGCGACGGTGGAGTTCGTCTTCCATCCGGCGCAATTTCTCGATGTCGTCCTCGGTCAAATCAGATACCGGGATGCCGGTCATGAGCGCCAGCACCTCACCGATCAACTTTTCATCGACCTCGGCCACGACGTCGAGATCGCCGGCCTTCCACTCGCGTTCCCGCTCGGCCTTCTCGGCCAGCAGGTTCTTCTCGACATCGCGCAGCGATGCGGCTTTCTCGAAATCCTGCGCATCGATAGCCGATTCCTTCTCCTTGCGAACATCGGCGATGCGATCGTCGAATTCCCGTAGGTCCGGCGGAGCGGTCATCCGGCGAATGCGCAGCCGTGAACCCGCTTCGTCGATGAGATCGATCGCCTTGTCCGGCAGTTGCCGATCGGAGATGTAGCGATCCGACAGCCGCGCGGCAGCATCAAGTGCCTCATCGGTGATCGAGACCCGGTGATGGGATTCGTAGCGATCGCGAAGTCCCTTGAGGATCTCCACGGTGTGCTCGACATCGGGGGCATCAACCTGCACCGGAGCAAAACGCCGCTCCAAAGCGGCGTCCTTCTCGATGTACTTGCGGTACTCATCCAGCGTGGTGGCGCCGATGGTCTGCAGTTCACCGCGGGCCAGCATCGGCTTCAAGATGCTCGCGGCATCAATCGCTCCCTCGGCGGCACCAGCACCCACCAGGGTGTGCATCTCGTCGATGAACAGCACGATGTCGCCGCGGGTCTTGATTTCCTTGAGCACCTTCTTCAAGCGCTCTTCGAAATCACCGCGGTAGCGACTGCCGGCAACCAAAGCACCGAGATCGAGGGTGTACAGCTGCTTGTCCTTGAGGGTCTCCGGCACTTCACCACGGACGATGTCCTGGGCCAACCCCTCGGCGATCGCGGTCTTGCCGACGCCTGGCTCACCGATCAGGACAGGGTTGTTCTTGGTGCGACGAGACAGCACCTGCATGACTCGCTCGATCTCCTTGGCTCGACCGATGACCGGGTCGAGTTGGCCCTCTCGGGCAGCGGCGGTCAGGTTGCGTCCGAATTGATCAAGCACGAGGGAAGACGACGGAGTCCCCTCCTGCGGGCCGCCAGCCGTGGCCGGCTCCTTGCCCTGGTAGCCAGACAGCAACTGGATAACTTGTTGGCGCACCCGGTTCAAGTCGGCGCCGAGCTTGACGAGCACCTGAGCGGCCACGCCCTCGCCCTCACGGATCAGGCCCAGGAGGATGTGCTCGGTGCCGATGTAGTTGTGCCCAAGTTGCAGTGCCTCGCGCAAGGACAGTTCCAGCACCTTCTTGGCGCGGGGTGTGAAGGGGATGTGGCCGCTGGGTGCCTGTTGGCCCTGACCGATTATCTCCTCGACCTGTTGGCGCACGGCCTCCAGGGAGATCCCCAAGGACTCCAGGGCCTTGGCGGCCACCCCTTCACCCTCGTGGATGAGGCCGAGCAGGATGTGCTCGGTGCCGATGTAGTTGTGGTTGAGCATGCGCGCCTCTTCTTGCGCAAGCACCACGACCCTGCGGGCCCGGTCGGTAAACCTCTCGAACATCCGTCAACACCCCATCGGCTATCAGCGTGGCCAGTACCCACGTTCCTGTGGTTTCCCCATTCTCCTGTATCCGCCCCCAACACGCGACCACGGAGGCCTCTAGAGCCCTACGCCCACCGCGAAACCGCCTATACAGGCCACTTAGGGAACAATCCACGGGGTGAACCCAGCCCAGCCCGCCGCCGATGCTCGCCTGAGGTCCCACATCCGATTGCTCGGTGATCTCCTGGGGCAGACCCTGTCTCGCCAGGAAGGCCCCCACTTGCTCGACCAAGTGGAATCGGTCCGGTTGGCGGTTCGGACGGACCCGCAGGCCGCCGCCGAGGTGCTCGACGCCGCCGATCTGGATACCGCCACGAAACTCGCCCGCTCCTTTTCGATCTATTTCGATCTAGCGAATGTGGCCGAGCAGGTCGAGCGTGCCCACGACGCCAGTGACGATCGCCGCAGCCGTTCTGGACCCTTGCACCAAGTGGTGGATGCGGCCCGAAGCGCACGAGTGGATCCAGATCTCGTAGCGCAGGTGGCGGGAGCGATGTCTGTCCGCCCGGTCTTCACA
>DASYOJ010000124.1:0-10749 GCA_036007925.1 Candidatus Nanopelagicales bacterium | reverse complement strand
CGCACGATTGTCGGCGCGCACTTCCAAGATCATGGCTGTGGCTTCTGCTCGGATCGCGCACGCGAGTAGTTCGCTCACCAAAGCATCCGCGATTCCCTGACCCCGGTGCCGGGGATCCACCGCGAGGGTTTGGATGTCGCTCTCGGGGGCGAGCACGAAGGCTCCGGCATACCCAACGATCGATCCATCCTGCACGGCAACGTAATAACAGCGAGTTGGTTGCGCCAACTCGGACCAGAACTGTTCGACAGTCCACGCATCATGGGCAAAGCACTCCTGTTCCAAGGAATCCACCACGGGCAGATCCCACCACCGCATGCGCCGCACTTTCGTCATGGTGTGACGGATTTCGAGACGGTGATATCCGGCTGGCGCAAATACAGCGGCGTGGGCACGAACAACGGTCCCGGTCCAAGCTGGTAATTCGCAGCATCGCGCCCATGCGGCACGAGGTCTGCATTCACCTTCTGTGGCGTGCACCCGCTTTCGAGAAATTCGAAGACTCGAACCGCCATGGCTGCAGGGTCGATTTCTACATCGTGATACCCCGGCTTCGCGATGGTCTGTTCCTCGACAATTGGTCCGAAGGTGCGCACGAGGTGCTCGCTGCGTAGATAGCGGGCTGCGTAGACCTCATGTCGACGAGCATCGGTTGTCACGGTGAACTCGCGGGAACCTGCATCATCCAGCGTGGCGGCGAGCTGCCAGGCACGGACATCAAGTGAGCACACGCCAACTATGCGCACCCCCCAAGCACGCGCCAGCCCGATGCCGAAGGAGATTCCTACGCGCAACCCTGAATACGGACCAGGTCCGATACCGACGGCCACCGCCTGAATCGGCGCCGACTGCTTCAACGTCGGTGCAATGTGCTCAGCGAAGAGCCGGTCGATCTCCTCCGCATGTTTACGTCCACCCTCCGCGCGTGCTGTCACGCCGCGATGGTCAGCCCCGGTCCCCAGAACCGTAACGGCACTGGATGTGTCGATGGCCAGGATCATGCTGCTGCTTCGAGCGCAGCGAGCAGGTCAGCCGACCGCGGGCCGGTGGCTGTGAACTCCAAAATTCGCTCACAATCGTCGGCGTCTTCCGCGTCCTTTGCTTCCTCGGCGAGGAAACGGATCACCAGATGATCAGCAGGAAGCGCCTCGACGATGCGATCACCCCACTCGATCACGTTCACCCCTTGGTCCAGATCGATATCGAGGTCATCCCACTCCACGATCGAGGCCAGCCGATAGGCGTCCACGTGAACGAGACCTAGGCCGGTGCCGGAGTGCTCACGGGCAACGACGAACGTGGGGCTGGTGACCGGCTCCAACACGCCCAGCGCGCTCCCCAACCCTTGGGTGAAGGTCGTCTTACCCGCTCCAAGATCCCCCTGCAGAACAACGACGTCACCGGCTCGCGCACGAGCCCCGACCTGGGCTCCGATCTCGCGTGTGCGCTCGGTGCTGTGGCTGCGAAGGATCACGCGACCCCCTGCTGCGACTCCAGCCCCCGCCGCACCCGTTCGACCAAGCCCCAGATGAGATCGTTGACCTCGTTGGGACGTTCCAGCATCACCATGTGCCCGGCCTCGCCGAGCAACGCAAACTCCGCACCAGGGATCTGCTCGACGATGTCTTCGCTCAGTGCCGGAGGTGTCAGACGGTCCTTTGCTCCGGCAATGACTAAAACCTCGGCCTTTTGCAAGATGGGTAAAACATCGTGCTTGTCGTGATCGTGCAGAGCCGGCAGGAACTCGGCCACAACTTCCAACGACGTACCAGCGAGCATCTGTGCCACGAAACGTCCGACATGGTCCGACGTCGGTGAGCCGAAGGAATACAAACGGGTGAGCAGCAAACCGAAGTCACTTTGATCCCAGCCATCGATCAGATTGGAACGCTTGGCCAACGTCGCGACGATCGGTGAGGCCACACTTTGCACAAAACGTCCGAGAGGCCTGGGGAATCCCAGGGAATTGGCCGCAACGTCTCCGGCTGTCGTGGCGATCAATCCGATTCCGCGGATGCGGCCCCCAATTTCCTCAGGGTGCTCCTCGGCATACGCCATGACCGTCATGCCACCCATCGAATGACCGATCAAGATGACCGGACCGCTTGGAGCAACGGCCTCCAAGACAGCCGCTAGATCCACACCGAGTTGATCGATGTGGTGCGAGAGCGGTTCGGCCCGGCCGGAACGGCCATGGCTGCGTTGGTCGTAGAAGACCAACCGGGCCCGACCACGTAGCGCCTTACGCTGGAAATGCCAGGAGTCTTGATTCAACGCATAGCCGTGGGCGAAGACCACCGTGAGGTCTGCATTCGCGGCGTCCTCGGGTTCATCGACCTCGACATGCAAGGCGGTGCCGTCCGCCGTCAGCAACTCTCGCTGCTCTCCGCGCAAGGACCCAAGGTCGTCGTCTTCGGCGACATCGGGCAAAGCCGTGCGCCGAATGAGGGCACGCTCTGCGAGAACTCCCACTGCCGCTCCGGCTGCGAGCACCCCGGCGGCAGCCACGCCACGGCCGGCCACGCGAACAGCTGACGAAAGATCCATCCGGACTATTGTCCCGTGCCGGCGTCGTCGGGTAGGTAGCGGCGTGGGACACGCCCACTAATGGCGGTGGTGACCTCGTACCCGATGGTGTCGGTTCGCTGCGCCCACTCATCGGCGCTTGGCTCACCGAGGTGTCCTGGTCCAAAGCACAGCACTTCATCGCCAGGGCGGTCCTGAGCACCAATTCCCAGATCGATCACGCACTGATCCATGGCGACCCGGCCGATCACCGGGCAGCGCCGGCCACCAATCCATACTTCTACGGCGTTGCCCGCGCGACGGGCAATTCCATCGCCGTAGCCGATCGGGACCAAGCCCATCACGGTGTCCGTCGGAGCCTGCCAGGTTTGCCCATACGAAACCCATGCCCCCGAAGCCAGCGGCTTCACATGCGCCAACCTCGCCCGCAGTGTCATGGCTGGTCGTAAACCCAATTCGCTGGCCGTCCCGATCTCTTCGCCGGGGGTCAGTCCGTACAAAGCGATGCCCGAACGCACCATGTCGAAGGCCAGATCGCTGCGGGTCAAGGCACCGGCGCTATTGGCCAGGTGTCGCACTTCCGGCTCGATGCCGGCGGCCGCCACTTCGTCTAGCGCTACGTGGAAAGCGCGAAGTTGATCATCGGTACGCGAAGCTTCCGGGCTATCGGCGCTGCCCAAGTGGGACCACACGCCGACGATGCTCACCTGGCTTGCGTCCTGCGCGCGTTTGGCGGCCTCGAGTAGTGCTGGCCATGTCGACATTGCGGCACCGTTTCGCGACAAACCGGTATCGACTTTGAGGTGCACTCGAGCAGGTCGACCAACATCCTTCGCAGCCTGGACGACCTCGGCGAGAGCCCATGCATCGGAGATCGATAAATCCACATCGGCTGCAACGCAATCGACGATGTTTTGATCACCCGGTGACCACAACCAGGCCAGGAGCCGACCACGGTCCCCCCGCGCGCGCAGCATCAACGCTTCGCTCGGCAGCGCTACACCCAACCACGATGCACCCTGGTGCCGAAGCCACGGAGCCACACGCTCGACTCCATGGCCGTAGGCGTCAGCTTTCACCACGGCCATCACCGGAACTCCGATGCGACCAACCTGTTCGAGGTTTGCTGCTATCGCATCGAGGTCGACGATTGCCTCGGCCCGTGAGGGATCCCCAATCACCATGACACCTCACCACGGCGCAGCCCGGCGATGACCTCGGGAAGGACGCGCATGAGATCGGTGGCCAGGACCGGGCGGTCGGCTGCCGAAGCGCACCTGCCCGCCATGCCGTGCAACCACACCGCCGTCGCCACAATCTCACCGGCGCGATCAAGGCTTCCCGCGACATCTGCATAGTGGGCCAGCAGCCCGGCGATGATCCCGGCCAGGACATCTCCACTGCCGGCGCAGGCGAGGTCCGCGGTGCCCGCGGTGTCGATGAAGCCCGTACCGTCGGGAAGACAGATGCAGGTAGCAGGTCCCTTACGCACGATGATGGCCCCAATTTTCGATGCAGCGCTTCCCTCATCGTCACCGAACAGCGCGCGATACTCACCCGCGTGTGGGGTCAACACCGTCACCTTTCCGCGCTCCCCCCGCTCCTCGATGGCGGTTCGCAGATGCGCATCGCGCGCCACCGCAGACAACGCCCCCGCATCTAGGACCACAGGCGCCGGCAATTGCAACAACACACCGATCAACTCGGCATCCGCCTCATCACCAACAAACCCAGGGCCGCATACCCAGGCGCTGATGCGGTCCACCATTCGCGGATCGTCCCTCGTGGACACCACATCGGGAAACTCGCGCACGGTGTCCTGGGCAACGTCGTCATCGCGATCCAGAATCATCGTCATGCCCACTCCGGTATACCGGGCTCCGGCAACTGCCAACTTGGCCGCTCCCGGGTAGCGAGCACTTCCGGCCGCGACCCCCACCACCCCGCGGCTGTACTTGTAATCGTGCCGACTGGGACCGTGCAGGTACTCGAGCGCATCGGTGAGGCCCACCACCTGCCACGCAGGCTCGGGCAACACCTGATCTAGTCCGATGTCCACGAGCCGAACAGCACCGGCAAAATCGGCACCCGGGGCTTGGAACAGGCCTGGTTTCGCGCACCCGAACGTCACGGTGACATCGGCGCAGAACGCGGCATCGCCAAGAACCGAGCCATCATCAGCATCCACGCCACTGGGCACATCGACCGCTACCCGCAATGCATCGCTGGCATTCGCCTGCTGGATCGCCGAACGCCCAGGTTCTCGCAACGGGCCGACCGCCCCGATCCCCACAACCGCATCGAGGATCAACTCCACGTCCGGCAAGGAATCGGCGAAGGGCTCGATCCGTCCTCCGTTATCGAGCAGCGCCCGGGCGCCAGCTTCGTGCCAACGCTCGCCCACTGTGTAAGCACACACCTGGACACCACGTGCCTGCAGGACGGCTCCCGCGAAGAGCGCATCACCCCCGTTGTTCCCCGCACCCACCAGGATGGCAACGCGTGCACCACTGACCGCTCCCACGATCTCGCGAAGCAGCCGAGTGCACTCAACAGCGAGGCCGAAGGATGCCCGCTGCATCAAGGTGCCCACTGGCACCGTGGCCATCACTTCCTCTTCGGCGGCGCGCACATCGGCCACCGGGTAGAGGCCCAGCATCACTCGACCGTGACGGACTTGGCGAGGTTGCGCGGCTGATCGACATCGTGCCCCTTCACCGTGGCCAATTCGCAGGCGAACACTTGCAACGGCACTGTCGAGACCAAAGGTTGCATCAAAGTGGGGGTCTCGGGCACGCGAATGATGTGGTCAGCAAAAGGAACGATCGCTTCATCGCCTTCTTCGGCAATGGCAATGACACGCGCCCCGCGAGCGCGCACTTCTTGGATGTTGGACACGATTTTTCCATGCAGTACCGAGCGCCCTCGTGGTGACGGAACGATCACGATCACCGGGACACCGTCCTCGATCAGCGCGATCGGACCGTGCTTGAGCTCACCGGCCGGAAAACCTTCGGCGTGCATGTAGGCCAGTTCCTTGAGTTTCAATGCACCTTCGAGCGCCACCGGGTACCCCACGTGTCGACCCAAGAACAGCACCGACGTTGCCTGGGCATATTCCTGGGCGAGCGCTCGCACCGGCTCGACGGTGTCGAGTACGAGGTCGACCTTTTGGGGCATGTCGGTGAGGTCTTGCATGATCGAGTGGATCTCGTCTTCGAACATCGCCCCACGCGCTTGAGCCAGATAGAGACCGACCAGATAGGCGGCGATGATCTGCGTCAAGAAAGCCTTGGTGGAGGCAACGGCAATCTCCGGACCTGCATAGGTGTAGAGCACCGCATCAGATTCACGCGGGATCGTCGAACCAACCGTGTTGCAGATCGCGAGGGTGTGCGCCCCCTGATCCTTGGCATGCCGCAAGGCCATCAGCGTGTCCATCGTTTCCCCGGACTGCGAGATGGCGATCACCAAGGAATCGGGGCCGACGATCGGATCGCGGTAGCGGAACTCACTTGCCAACTCCACATCGACCGGCAACTTCGTCCAGTGTTCGATGGCGTACTTCGCAACCATCCCCGCATGGGCAGCCGTTCCGCAGGCAATGACCACCACTTTGGAAATCTGGCGTAACACCGCTTCGTCGAGATCGGTCTCGTCGAGTTTGATCCGTTGCTGAGCATCGAGTCGGCCGCGCAAGGAATCGGCAACGGCTTTGGGTTGCTCGGCGATCTCCTTGAGCATGAAGAGGTCGTAGCCGCCCTTTTCCGCAGCAGATGCGTCCCAGTCGACGGAGAACGGCTTGGCCTCGACCGGGACTCCGGAGAAATCAAGGACGTCAACCGAGTCAGCGCGCAACACCACGATTTGGTCTTGCCCAAGCTCGAGTGCTTCGCGCGTGTGCTCCACGAACGCCGCAACATCACTGGCCAGAAAGTTCTCGCCTTCCCCGAGGCCAACCACCAACGGTGAACTGCGTCGAGCACCGACAACCGTGGTCGGATCCTGTTGATCCATCGCCACCAAAGTGAAGGCACCTTCGAGGCGATGGCACACCGCTTGCATCGCCGAGGTGAGATCCGACCCTGGCATGGCCTGCGCCAACAAGTGCGCCACCACTTCGGTGTCGGTCTCCGAAGACAACACCACACCCCGCGCTTGAAGCTCATCGCGCAGTTCGGCGAAATTCTCGATGATGCCGTTGTGAATGACAGCGATCCGACCGTCTTCACTTACGTGGGGGTGGGCGTTGTGGTCGGTGGGCCCACCGTGGGTGGCCCACCGGGTATGCCCGATTCCGGTGGTGGATTGCGGTAGCGGGTCCTGCCCGAGCAAAGTCTCCAAATTGGTCAACTTGCCGGCCTTCTTGCGGATCTCCAAGCGTCCGTCGCTGATCACCGCAACACCGGCGGAGTCGTAGCCGCGGTACTCCAGCCGACGCAGGCCAGCGACGACCACCTCAAGGGCCTGCTTTTCGCCTACGTAGCCGACGATTCCACACATGGGCGCAAGACTACGCCCGAGATGGAACAGTAGGCCCGTGTTGACGGTGCGGGTGTTATGTCCGGCCGAGCTGACGCCACAGTGCGATCAACTCCTGCGGGCCACTCCCAGCCTGAGCGGCCTGGTGCGGATCCCCCAGGCCAGCGTGGACCCCAGCGGCGATCTGTTCGAAGCCCAGGTGGAGCGAGACGCCGTCAACGATCTCGTTGCCGCCTTGATGGACCTCGATATCCAAAAGAACGGCTCCATCGAGATCATCGAGCCAGATACCTGGATTTCCGCACGGGCGCTGCACGCCGAACAAACTTCCCCCGATACCGACAATGTCATCTGGCCCCAAGTGATAGAGCGGGCTTACTCCCAAACGAAGATCACCGGCACGTTCCTGGCCTTCATGACGATGGCAACCCTCCTCGCGGCTATTGCGGTCATCACCGACTCACCGATTCTGGTGATCGGCGCGATGGTGCTGGGGCCCGAATTCATGGCGGTCATCGCCTTAGGGCTGGCGTTGGTGCGTGGCCGGCGATCACTCCTGCATCAGGCAGCGCGCACTTTGCTCGTGGGCTTCTCGTTCTCGATCGCGGTGACGGTCGGGTTCGTGGCCTTGGCACGGCTCATAGGTCTGGTCACGGTGGCAGATGTCAGCGCACCGCGACCTGGCGTGTCATTTATCTATTCCCCCAATGTTTGGTCGTTGATCGTCGCCGCGATCGCCGCTGCGGCCGGGGTGCTGGCACTGACGACAGCCCAGTCCACGGGGATCATCGGGGTATTCATTTCGGTGACCACCATCCCGGCATCTGGGAACGTTGCCGTGGGGCTGGTCTTCGCCCAGTGGGATCAGGTGAGCGGTAGCGCGCTGCAGTTGATCGTCAATCTGACCAGCATGGCCGTGGCTGGATGGGTGACGCTGACTCTCCGCCAGCGCATGAGCGACCGGACTAGTCGACAGTTAGCTCGGCGCTCACCACGTTGGCTATGGCGCCAGCGAGTCGCTCGGCGTCGTCGAGGGTAGGAGCCTCGATCATGACGCGCACCACCGGTTCGGTTCCCGACGGCCGCAATAACACCCGGCCGCGCCCTGCCAACTGATTCTCCGCGTCGCGGACGGCAGCCTGAACGGCCGCGTTTGTGTCGATCGCCGCCTTATCAATTCCGGCGACATTGATGAGCACCTGGGGCAACTTCTCGACCGCGGCCGCAAGTTCGCCCAGCGAACGACCCGTCCTGGCCACCTGGGCCAGCAACTGCAAGGCGGTCAAAACCCCATCCCCGGTCGTAGCGAACTCACTCAACACGATGTGACCGCTTTGCTCACCGCCAAGTACGTAACCATTCACGCGCATCTCTTCGAGGACATAGCGATCACCAACTGCGGTCTCGGTGACGACGATTCCCGCAGATTGCATTGCCAGCCGAAAGCCCATGTTCGCCATCACCGTCGTGACCACGGTGTCACCCACGAGGCGGCCCTTCTCATGCAGGGCCATCGCCAAAATCGCCAGGATGTGATCCCCGTCCACGATCGAGCCATCAGCGGTGACCGCCAAGCACCGATCCGCATCACCATCGTGTGCGATCCCGACATCGGCGCCGTGAGCGCGTACGGACTCAATCAGACCATCGAGATGGGTGGATCCGCAGCCGTCGTTGATATTCCAGCCATCAGGTTGATCGTTAATCGCAACCACATCGGCGCCAGCCAACCGAACAGCCGCCGGGGCCACCTGCCAGGCCGCACCATTGGCGCAGTCGATCACCACCCGCACGCCGGTCAAATCCACGTCGATAGTGCCGGCGAGGTACTCGATATAGGCGCCGCCCGCCTCGTTGTCCTGAATGACCCGACCAACCCCGCGCCCGGTCGGCCGCTCCCACGGCTCCCCCAGCCTGGCTTCGATGGCATCTTCGAGTTCGTCAGCCAGTTTCACCCCACCGCGGGCAAAGAACTTGATGCCGTTGTCCGGCATCGGATTGTGGGAGGCAGACAACATGACACCGAGGTCGGCCCCGGTGCGCGCGGTGAGCCAGGCCACTCCGGGCGTGGGCAGCACCCCCACCACGCGTACGTCAAGGCCAGCGCTTGCCAGTCCGGCAACCACCGCAGCCTCGAGGAACTCACCGCTTGCTCGGGAATCTCGACCAACGATCGCCTGCGGCCGGTGGCCCGCGAACTCACCGGCTTCGGCAAGGACGTGCGCCGCCGCCACCGCTAAATCGACAGCGAGCTCCGCGGTGATATCCCTGTTGGCGAGCCCGCGAACTCCGTCGGTACCGAACAGCCGGCCCACGCGACTAACGCTTGCTGTACTGCGGCGCCTTGCGGGCCTTCTTCAGGCCGTACTTCTTGCGCTCCTTCGCGCGTGGATCACGCGTCAAGAAGCCCGCCTTCTTCAAGGATGAACGATTGTTGTCCTCATCGATGGCGCTCAGCGCCCGGGCGATCCCCAAGCGCAGCGCACCGGCTTGTCCGGAAACTCCGCCGCCGTTCAGGCGTGCGATCACATCGAAGCGCCCTTCAGCACCGAGGGTGACAAACGGTTCCTTGACTTCTTGCTGGTGCACTTTGTTCGGAAAGTACTCATCAAGGGAACGGCCATTGATGGTCCACTGACCGGTTCCCGGTACGAGCCGTACGCGGGCGATTGCCTGCTTGCGCCGGCCGATGGCTGCACTGGGAGCGGTGGTGATCTCACGCGCTACCGGTGCACTCGCTGGCGATTCGCTGGTGTACTCAGACGGTACGTCGGCTGCCTCGACGTCTTCGATTTCGACAGTTGCCTCTGACACGGTTTTCCTCTTCTTTCGATGCTTAGTGAACCGGCGCGGCTACTGCGCGACCTGGGAGATGGTGAACGGCTGTGGATTCTGCGCTGCGTGCGGGTGCTCAGCGCCGGTGTAGACCTTGAGCTTCTTGAGTTGCTGCCGTCCAAGCTTGTTGTGCGGCAACATGCCTTTGACGGCCTTCTCGATAGCGCGCTCGGGGTTGGTGGCGAGCAGGTCCTGATAGGACATCGTCTTCAACCCACCCGGGTAACCGGAGTGGCGGTAATCCATCTTCTTCTCTCGCTTGGAGCCGGTCAGGGCGACTTTGTCGGCGTTGATGACAACGACGAAATCACCGCCATCAACATGCGGAGCGAAAGTTGGCTTGTGCTTGCCGCGCAACAAGGTGGCGACGTGCGTGGCCAAACGACCGAGAACTACATCGGTCGCGTCTATGACATGCCAGGTGCGAGTGACCTCGCCGGCTTTGGGGCTATAGGTGCGCACAGGACGCCGCCTTTACTCTCGTTGGGACCGGTTTCTGTACCCCCTCGTGCCGAGGAGGCCGTACTGGGTGCCTTCCGGACACCCAGGCTGCAAGACCCGAGGGGCCCGCGCAGCAAGAGCACAGGCTACCGGACCTCCTCATAAGCAAACCCTCGGGCCTGAGACGACGACCTCGTGGCCCTAGCCAGCTGGCGCGAGCAGCGAGCCCGTCTGATCGCCAGCGCTGGTCAGCAGCACTTGTGCGAGAGCACCGCAGCCGGAAGATCCTTGTGCTCGGTGGGGTCGATGTCAGTAATCCGGGCCAGGAATGCATCCGGGTCCGTCTTCTTTCCACTGACCCAGGTACCCGACACCTTCACCTGATCGGTGAGCTTGTCTGAATCCACGGTGAAAGGATCAGCCGAGAGTTGGGCCAGATCGGCGAGCTTTCCCACCTCGATGGAG